>JAYVXM010000252.1:0-1850 GCA_043785205.1 Bdellovibrionales bacterium | reverse complement strand
CAATGTTTTGGTCCCTCGAAATCCCGCTAAATTTGCTATGAAATATACTGAAAGGCGCCGGAAAATTCGGGATTCGAGTTTATAGAACTCCGGGGTTTCCTCGGACTTTTTCGGGCGAAGGTTCGCCTTCTGCCCGAGCTTTGCGGTTTGTGATTCAGCGATATACTGCTAAGTCTAAGAAGGTATGCTCAAAGGCCAAGTCCGCGTATTTTTTCGACTAACTGGCGGTACCGTTCTGACTTGGCTCGCGGCTGGCGCGTTCGCCGCCTGTGCGCTCGTATTCATCGAATTGATCATTTCTCTCCAGGTCGCAAATTTGTTGGTGATGCTCGGTCTGGTCGATAAGGCGATGCAGTTGCCTTTCGGTTTAGGGAGGATTGCGGGAAGTTTATCTGCGTTCGTGGCGATTTTTATTTGCCTGGGGATATTGCGCGGATTCTTTTATTTTCTCATCGCGCACAGTGCGAACTTTGCCCACGAGGCAATGCTGAATCGCCTTCGGCTGTTAGCGTTTCGAGAGAGCTTCTGTTCGGACCGGAAAATGATTTCACTTTCGACGCTGACTGCACTGCTCAGCGAACACTTTCCCAGGGCCACATTGTTCTGCCTGTATTTGGCGAACCTAATACCCTCCTCGATTCAGGCGCTTTTCCTCGGTGCCCTTCTATTGAAAAGCTCCATCCGACTTACTGCTTTGGCCGCATTAGCGCTCACGTTCGTGGGATTGCTCGTTCATTTCGTTAATATTTACGTACGCCGAATCGTCGCCTCCAACCCCGCGATGGGTGAAAATATGATTCAGCGGATGATTCGCATGAGTCAAAATAAGTATTTACTCAAAGCGTTACGGACGATGGAGCGCGAGCATCATCAGCTTGTTCTGACTTCGCTGCGTTTTGCGTCGTCGATCGTTCGTTCGAATGCGCTCGGAAACTTCGCGGGAAATGTTCCGGCGACGTTTGGGTTGATCACGCTGATGTTATTGGTCTCGGATCAGCTTAAGCATCCGGAACTTTCGGGGATGGCGTTTCTTTCCTTCCTTTACCTCTTTCTTCGAATGGTTCAGTCACTCTCATCTAGCTCAGTGGCATATGGGGCAATGAATTCGCAGTATCCCGCTTTTAAGCGTGTCGCGACTTACGTTAGTGGATTTTCCGACCGAGAATTTTCCGAAGCGATCGCACCATCGAACCGTCTCTCGGCGTTCGGACTCCGTCGAAATGTCGAAGCCTTCGCGGCGGGTGCCGCCGAAAAATCGATCTCGTCGTCTGGTCAGTCCGAAAATCTGATTCCCTCGATTCATTTTGAGGGGGTCTTATTCCGTTATAATCCGGGCGGGCCGAGCGTTCTTGATGGCTTCAATCTCGACATTCGGCCCGGCGAAGCCTGTGCAATTATGGGCGCAAGCGGCTCGGGAAAGTCGACGATTCTCGCGCTACTCTTAGGAATGCTAAAGCCAAACGAAGGAGAAATTACCTTGGGGGGAAAAACTCCGCACGATTTTTTTTCCGATCGGAATTTGAAGCTTGGATTTGTCGGAGCGGAACCCTATTTGATCGAAGGAACGGTCCGCGAGAATCTGCTTTACGGAGTTCGCGATCAAAATATTTCCGACGCCGAACTCCGTTCGGTACTCAATCGGGCGCAACTTGGAGAATTAGTTGCGGCCAACGGGAATTTTCTGGAATACCATCTTTCGGAAAGCGGAGAGGGGTTGTCGACCGGACAGAAACAGCGCCTGATGTTTGCGCGCGCGCTTCTGGCGAAACCGACCCTTCTCGTTTTGGACGAGGCTTCCGCAAATCTAGATGAAAAGACGGAGTCGTTGCTGGCCGCTGAAATTCAGAAAT
>JAYVXM010000251.1:0-6293 GCA_043785205.1 Bdellovibrionales bacterium | reverse complement strand
CAAGTCGAACTTTCCCCGACGGAGCTGGGTCGCGCCGGTAAATGCGCCTTTTTCGTGCCCGAAGAGTTCGCTTTCGATCAGTTCTTCCGGGATCGCGGCGCAGTTCACTTCGACGAACGGTTTTCCGTAACGAGCCGAGAGCGCGTGCACGCTATGGGCGACGAGCTCCTTCCCGGTTCCGTTTTCACCCGTGATGAGCACGGAGCCGGTCGTCGGGGCGACCTGACGGACGAGACCCTGGATCTGGGCGAGCGGAGCGCTCTTGCCGATCAGCTGGCGCGACCGGGTGATCTGTTTTCGGAGCGCCTGGTTCTCCCGCGCGAGATCGCGCACGGAGGTGGCGTTCTGGAGGAGGACGAGGAGCTTCTCGAGAGACGGCGGTTTTTCGAGGAAGTCGAAGGCGCCGAGCTTCGTCGCGCGGACCGCCGTATCGATCGTGCCGTGACCCGACATCATAATGACGGACTGGTCCGGCCATTCACTCTTGATCACCTTAAGCGCCTCGAGTCCGTCCATCCCTGGCATCCAGATGTCGAGGATGACGACGTCGGAAGATTCGTGGCGAAGGGATTCGATCCCCTCCTTCGCTGAGGAGGCGGATCGGACGCGATAGCCCTCGTCCTTTAGGGCCCCTTCGAGAGAGGTCCGGATCGAAGCTTCGTCGTCGATGATCAGAACGCTGCGTGACATGTTTAAGGACCCGTTCAGATTTTAGGTCGGGCGACGGTCGGGAGTTCGATCGTGAACTGAGTCCCTTCGCCCGGATCGGACTGCACCCGGATGAATCCATGATGGTCGGCAACGATCCGTTTGGCAATAGCGAGCCCGAGGCCCGTACCGTCGCTCTTCGTCGAGAAATAGGGCTCGAAGACTCGCGATTTTACGTCTTCGGGCATACCGGCGCCGTTGTCGCGAAAGTCGATCACCGCGATCTTCAACGAACCGTGATAATTCGTGGTGATCTCGATCCGCTTCTCCTGCTTGTTTTCCTTCACGGCGGAAACGGCGTTATCGAAGAGGTTGATGAGCACGCGCTTGATCTGATCGCGATCGAATTCGAATTTCGGAAGAAGCGGATCGGCGACGTACCGGAACCGCACGTCGGAATGGGCTTGCTCATAGAGCGTGAGGGTTTCGCGAATCGTGTCGTCGAGCGAATCCGATTCCAAAGTAACCTCGGGCATGCGAGCGAAATCGGAAAACTCGTTCACCATCTGCTTCAGCTCGTCGGTATGCTGGATGATGGTTTCCGTGCATTCACGGAGAAGCTGGCCTTCTTTCCCGGTAAGGTCGCCGAGCTTTCTCTGGAGCCTCTGGGCCGAAAGCTTAATCGGGGTCAGCGGATTCTTGATCTCGTGGGCGATCCGGCGGGCGACTTCCCGCCAGGCCATTTCGCGCTGCCCCTTCACGAGCGACGTCATATCGTCGATGACGATCACGGCGCCGGTCGGGAGCGACGTGGCGATCGCGGCGACCGATTTCGTCACGCCGCCGATTTTCAGGTTCACTTGGAGAACCTCGGGACTTCGAATCGGCGCCGAGGAGTTCATCGCCTTCTCGAAGACACCGAGAAGAGACGCCGCCTCGCCCGTCAGGGCCTCGGTATAGAGTCGGCCGATCGCGCGGTCGGGGTGGACCTCGAGGAGCTGCGAGACCGCGCGGTTGAACGTCGTGATTCGGCCATCTTGGTCGAGCGAGATCACTCCGGTACCGACGTTCGCGAGAATCGCCTCGAGCTGGATCTTCCGGCGCTCGAGATCGCGTCCCGCCTCGGTCAGTCGCTCCCGATTCTCCCGCAGATCCCGGGTCATGCGGTTAAACGACTCCACGAGCGTCGCGATCTCGTCGTGCCCCGAGGACTGGATCACGGTGTCGAGATCGCCGGCACCGACCATTTGGGCGCCTTTCACGAGGCGTTCGACGGGAACCGTGAGCTCGCGGGCCATATAGAGCCCGATCCAGATCGCAACGAGAATGATCACCAGGGTGATCAGAACCAATATAAGGAAGTACGCGGTCTTCACCGGGTACTTCAGCGGGTTGATATCCTTATAATCCTGGATGACGGTCGAAATTTCGTCGACCTTGTTCACCAGGGTCACCGGAACGTAGCGGCTTACGACGATCAGGCCGAGGACGGTATCGGAGTGGAGCCGGACGGGAGTGAGCGCCCGCACCCAGTCGCCATTCCCGGCGTGATGGATGACGTTTCCGGGCTTCCCGGCGAATCCGGCGTCCAGGAGGTCGAGCGAGATGCGCGGCGCCGGAAGCTCCCATTCGTCGGAGTCCCGGATCGCCATCACCCGCTCCTCGAGCGGACCCGAATAGAACTCGACCACGTCGAGGGCGAGAAGCTCGCGCTGAGACTCGAGGTACTTCACCAGCTGGTCCTTGTTCACCCGACCGGACGAGAGGCGCGCCGCCGTCCCTTTCGCGATGTGGTCCGCGAAATGAGCGGCCGTTTGATCGGCGCCGCGGTAGTAGATTCGCGTGATTTCAAGCGCGGTTTCCAGGGTGTTTTGGATCTTAATCGAAAACCATTTATCGAAAGTCGTATTGATGTAAAGCGCGGAGATCACGAAAAGGACGAGGGTAGGAATGATGGAAAACGAGAGGAAGGAAACGACGAGCTTCGTCTTTAGTCGGGAGCCGAGCACGTTCCGGCGCCGTTCGATAAAAAGTTTGCCCACATTCCGAAGGACGAGCCAAAGGAGGAGAATCAGGATGATGATGTTCAGGTTCACCAGCCCGAAGAAGAAGATCGAGTTAACGAAGGGTAAGGTGCTGGAGACACGGCTGATCCGGAACTCGAGGACCATTAAGGTCAAAAACAAGAACAGGAGCGCGAGGATCGCGATACGTTCCCGCTTCCGCTTTAAGCGTTCTTTCGGTTCGAGGGGTGGAATCTCGCGGGTATCGCTCACGCTATTCTTCTTCGCACATCCGGAAGTGCGTGACCAATTTCGAGCGAATCGCGTAGCAAGAAAAAAAATAGAAAAAGTGAATTATTTTGATTTCGAGGCTTGCACTCAAGAAAGATCGCGGTAACATTAAAACCATATAGAGATCGCTTTGGTGCGATGTCTAAACGGAGGAAATAGCGATGGCAACGAAGAAGAAAGCTGCGAAGAAGAAAGTAGCCAAGAAGAAGACCGCTAAGAAGAAGAAGAAGTAATTCTTTTTCTCTTATGAGTTAAGTAAGGGCCCCGAATCCGGAAACGGATCGGGGCCTTTCCTTTTTTCCTACTCGCGTAAAAACTGCGGAAAAACCCGCTGGAAATCGCCGAAATCGAAAACGAGATCCGCTCTAGGTTTGATCGGGATCGGAGTCGAGCGCGCGAAGCAGATACGAGATCCAGCGCGGACCGAAATAGATCCAGCCCGTATAAACTTGAACGAGATTCGCGCCGCGCGCGATCCGTTCTCGGAGTTCACGACTCTCAAGGATCCCGCCGACGGAAAGAATCGGCAGGCGACTGCGAGCGCGAACCCGCTCCAAACAGTCTCTTCCGCGCGTTCCTAACGCTCCGCCGCTCCATCCGCCCTTCGCGCCCTTCCAATATCCGCCGAGCGTGTTCGTGAGGACCCACCCGTCAATCCCGAGTTTTTTTTCGGCGAGAAGAATGCTTTCGAGCGTTTCACCCCGCACTTCGGGGGCCAACTTCAAGTAGATCGGCGGCTTTAACGTCCAGTGGGCGAACTCGGCACGAATGACCTCGACGATTTTCGTAATCGATTCAACCGTTTGTAGCTCGCGCAGCCCCGGCGTATTCGGCGAGCTCACGTTCACGACGAGGTAATCGGCGAGCCCCTCGAAAGGACGCACGGCAAGCCCGTAGTCTTTCGCCGCCCGCTCCGCGGGAGTGGTCTTATTCTTGCCGACGTTGATTCCGATTCGAAAGTCCGGCGGAAGCGCCCCGTCCGCGCGCGCGCGCGTGACGTTTCTCGCCACTGCGTCCGCCCCCGGGCCGTTAAAACCCATTCGATTGAAGAGCGAATAGCGATCAGCATCCCGAAAGAGGCGCGGTTTCGGATTTCCGGCCTGCGGAAGCGGGGTGACCGTACCGACTTCGACGTAGCCGAAACCGAGATGCGGGAGCGCGGGAATCAGAGCGCCCTCCTTGTCGAATCCCGCCGCCAGACCGATCGGATTTCGAAAAAGAATCCCGCCGACACGGACCGGACGACTGGTTTTATCGAGACGCGTGCCCGAAATAAGCCGCAGGATAAAGCGGCCAAACCCGAATCGGCCGAGGAAGGCGAGGCCGGCGGTGAATCGGTGGTGAACACGCTCCGCATCGAAGAGAAAGACGACTTTGCGGGCGATTCCCCAAAGCCCGAGCTTCACTTCGATCCTCGATCGTCGCTCCGCCGCTCCCAAATCTGAAGGAAAAAGCCGTCGGTCTGGGCCGGTCCGAGGTATCCCCCGCCGATCGGCGCGAAATCGGGATGCTCGGCCAGAAAGCGGGCGACGACGCCATCGGTTTCGGCCCGGGTAAAGGTGCAGAGGGAATAAACGAGGCGTCCCCCCGGGCGGACGAGCTTCGCGTAGAGCGCGAGCAGGCGGAACTGGAGCTCGGGTAACTTGGCGATCTCGGCAAAATCTTCCTTCCACTTCGCGTCGGGATTCCGGCGGAGGACCCCCCACCCGGAGCATGGCGCGTCCACGAGGACGGCGTCGGCCTTCCCCATAAAATCAGCGAGCATTTCTTCCTCACGGCCGGGTTCGAGGAGGATCGCCTTCGCGTTCGTCATCTGGGCCTTCCCGATCCGGCGCTTGAGGGCCGCCATCTTCGATTGGAAGATGTCGTACGCGAAAACCCGGCCCCGCCCGCCCATGAGGTCGGCGATCGCGAGCGTCTTTCCGCCCGCGCCCGCGCAGGCGTCGATCACGGTCATCGGCGGGAATCCCTTCTTCGGAATTTCTCCCGCGAACGGGGGCGTCTCTTCGCCCGGCGTTTTCGCGAGCATCGGCAGAACGAGTTTCGGCTCGAGAAGCGCGATCGCGAGGAGCTGCGATCCTTCGTCCTGGATCTCGAACGCGCCGCGGGCGAAGGAATCGACCGCCATTACGGCTTTGTAACCTTCGAAACGGATTCCGACCGGGGAGATCTCGGAGAACGAATCCTTCCGGGCCTCGAGCTCTTTCCGCACCGCTTCGCGACTCTCCTTCAGTCGCACCCGCAGCGCGACGCCGGGCTGGCGAGAGAGCGTCTGCGCGAGCCGCTCGGCGACCTTCGGTCCCCAGTCCTTTTCCCACGCCTCGATCATCTCGGGCGGAAAGTCGTCCCGGTTCCCGACGATCTGGGCATCCGCCACCGTTTCCGGGGCGACCGTCGTGTCTAACGCGAGGTTCCGAGCGACTTCCGGTTTCGCTTCGAGCGCGCGAAAGATCTGACCGGCGGGCGTCCAATTCAGAAGCGCTTCCGTAGTCAGGTTCCACGGTTCTCCCGCAGGAACCCCGATACCGACTTCCGCGGCCAGCGAGGTCGGGATCCGGAGGAGCGCCTGGATCCGCGGCGCCCAGGCCGTCTTTTTATTTCGGGGGAGGTCGGCGAGGAGCGCGTCGAGGTGGCGCCGGGAGCCGACCCAGTCGCGCCAGAACTTTCCGAAGGGATCGACAGCCGATTGGCGGACGAGCTGGCGGTCCGACTTTTCCCGGTCTTCGCGATCCCGATCGACTCGTTCCCGTTTGATTTCGGAGATCTTCTTCTTCGCCCGGAGACGGCGGGTTTTCGTGCGATTCAAACGGAGCTCCCTTATTATTTACCTATGATCGACTTTACCCCGACCGACGACCAAAAGCAGCTCCAAGAACTCGCCCGCAAGTTCGCGAAAGAAGAAATCGCGCCGAAGGCCGCCCTTCACGACAAGGAAGGGAAGTTTCCCCGCGAGATCATCGAGAAGGCCTGGAGCGTGGGCCTTATGAACACCCACATCCCCGGCGATTATGGCGGACTCGGAATGGGCGTCCTCGAGGGTTGCCTAATCACCGAGGAGCTCGCGTACGGCTGTACGGGCATCTGCACGGCTTTGGAGGCGAACTCGCTCGCTTCCGCGCCGGTGATCGTCGCCGGGAACGACGAGCAGAAGCAGGAGTTCCTCGGGATGCTCACCGCGGAGCCGAAGTTCGCCGCCTACTGCGTGACCGAGCCCGGCGCCGGGTCCGACGTCTCCGGGATTCGCACGGTCGCGAAGAAGGACGGCGGCGACTACGTCATCGACGGCTCGAAGATGTGGATTACGAACGCTTCGGTGGCGTCGTGGTACTTCGTGCTCGCCTACACCGATCC
>JAYVXM010000250.1:0-1855 GCA_043785205.1 Bdellovibrionales bacterium | reverse complement strand
CCGGGAAGGTCGCGGCATCGTTTACGACCCACACGTCTCCGGGATGCGTGTACTCCGCGAGATTGGACACGCGGTCCGCCGCCAACGTCGACCGAGTGAGGAGGAGGAGTTTCGTCGATCGCCGACTCGGCCCGCGCGCGGGTTTCATTTCGCCTCCAAATCGAGGAGGGAGAGGAGGCGCGCGGCGACGTCCGCCGGATTTTGAAGGGACGCTCGGTCGGACTCGGGAAGGGCGTCGGCATGCATTTCCGTGTCCATTTCTCCCGGGTCGAAGGAAAGAAAACGCACGGCGCCGGCGCCCAGCTCCGCCTCCCAAACTCGGGTAAGGTGGTGGAGGGCCGCCTTGCTTGCGGAATAGGCGCCCCAATTCGGATAGGCTTCACGGGCGGCGTCGGAAGAAATATTTACCACCATCCCCCGCTCCCGGACGAGCATCGAGCCGAGAACGGCTTTCATAAGCCGAAAGGGCCCGATCAGATTCGTCTCGAGAACTCGGACAAGATCCTCGCATTCCGTTTCGAGCAGGGGCCGGAGGGGTACGGCTCCGAGCGTGCTGGCGTTATTCACGAGCAATGTGAGCGGTCCCGCGGATTCCGCCGCCCGGGCGACCAAGGGATAGATCGCGCGGACGTCGGCCACGTCCGCCGCGAGGGCGACGGCCCAGCCTCCGGCGGCGCGGATTTCGCCGGCGACCGCTTCCACTGCGATCGCGTCCCGGGCGACCGCGACCACGCGAACTCCGCGCCGTCCGAGTTGACGGGCGAGGTCCCGACCGAGGCCGCGGCTGGCCCCGGTGATTAAAGCGACTTCATTTTCAGTATTCATGGCGTTCTCCTTTCCCCACGGTCCCCCGTTCTAGATATTAAAGCGTCCGATTGGACGATAAAGTAGCAGGATGCTATTCTTCGGACATGATTCCCGAAAATCTCGCCTCGAATCTCCGCTTGCTCCGCGAAGGGCGCGGAATCTCCCAAAGCCAAGCCGCGAAACTCGCCGGGCTGCCCCGACCGACCTGGGCCAGTCTCGAAACCGGGTCGGCGAATCCGACCATCGCGGTTTTGGTCAAGGTGGCCGCCGCGCTTCAGGTTCCCGTCGAGGAGCTCATTAGCGCTCCCCATTCCGACGGCCGCCTCTTTCGGACGGAGGAATTCGCGGTTCGCCGGCGAGGCGGCGCGGCGATCCGGCGTGTACTGCCCGAATCGCTCCAGAGCATGGAACTCGATCGAATGGAGTTCGCGCCGGGAGGGCGCCTCGGGGGAGTTCCACATCGACCCGGAACGCGCGAGTTTCTCTTTTGCGAATCGGGCACGATCGAACTCGTGGCGTCGGGAGAAACGTGGACGCTTAAACCCGGAGACGTCCTGGTTTTCCGGGGTGACCAGCGGCACGGCTACTCTAATCCGGGTCGCGCGGCGGCGGTCGGCTTCAGCCTCGTTCTATTCGGGGCGAGTTAGCGTCAAATTTTCGACGACCTGGCCGACGTTCATTTCCGCGCTTATCGTGGATCGGCTTTTTTCCGAAGAGTGAGGGATGGATCATCCCCTCCGAAATCGCCGAGCCGCCCCGAATCTCGATCGTCGAATGAGCTTTGGGTACGGGCTCCTCGTCGTGGGGTTAGTCTTCGTCGGTTTTTTCACCCAGCGGGGAATGCGGGATCTCCTCGACGCCACGGACCGCCGCGCGGTCGCGCGCGAGGGTGCCTCTCGTCTTCAATCGGTGATGGCGATCCTGACCGGGGCCGAAACCGGCCAACGCGGGTATCTCCTCACGCACGACCCGGTCTACCTCGGGCCGTATCTCGAGGCGACGAGGAGTTTCGATCAACGTCTAGCCGAAGCTCGGATCGACTTGGCGG
>JAYVXM010000249.1:0-1868 GCA_043785205.1 Bdellovibrionales bacterium | reverse complement strand
GCGGCTAGCTTCTCGAACTCGGCGTCGCGTTTCTTCTTCTCGCCCTCGTATTCGGTCGTATTACTCTGGCGTAACCGCTCGAGCGAGTCCGCCTGATGTTTGCTTTCCTCGGAGATCGAGACGTTGAAGGATTTCTCGATCTCGTTCTTCTCTTTTTTATACCGATCGGCGAGGGACTGGATTTCCTCGGCGTGCTGATCCTGAAGCTCCCGCAACTTTTGCTGGTGCTCGTTCTTGGATTGTTCGACGTACTGCGAATAGCGCTGATCGTCGGATTGGGCGGTGCGGGTGATCGAACTACTCGTCGCCATCCCTCTATTTTCTCAGGAAATGCGGGGGATCAAAGAGGCAGGTTCTGCCCGCACTATCGCCAAAAACCCGCACCTTCGCCAAAAAATTGACGAAATTTTACTCGGACTTGCGGAAGCGCTCCAGCGTCTTGGTCGTGGAGTAACCTTCGACGAAGGGGAGGGCCTTCACGCTCCCGCCCCAGGACATCACGTCGTCGGCGCCGACGATGTACTTCGGTGAACCGAGCGGAGCGGCGGGAGAGTAGTCGCCGCCCTTCACGAGTACGTTCGGCCGGAGCATCCGGATGATCTCGAGCGGGGTATCTTCACCGAAACAGGTGACGTAGTCGACGCATTCGAGGCCCGCCATCGTGATCATCCGATCGGCGACTCGATTCAGCGGCCGCGTCGGCCCTTTGAGCTTTTTCACCATGTCGTCCTCGTTCAGGGCGACGACGAGTAAGGTTCCGAGCTTCCGCGCCTGGTTCAGGTAAGTCACATGCCCACGATGAAGGAGGTCGAATACGCCGTTCGTAAACACGACTTTCCGTTTCGGTCCGCGGCCCTTCGCGAGCAGTCGTTTCAAGGACTCCGGTTTTTTGATCTTCGAAAGCGGATCGCGCGGTTTCATTTCAGTGTTCCGGCTGGAGTTTCGTCATCCGATCGTGCCAACAGCGCTTGCGAGCATCGAAGATCGCGATAAAAACGCCGATTCCGCCGAAGAGTAGGCTCGGGACGAAGAAGAGCGAGCGGATGAAGCACTCGAATCCGCTTCCGTTCAAACGGAGACCGAAGATGCGTTTTCCGATCGTCGTTCCGAAGGCGACTTCCTGGGCTGCGAGGAGCGCCCAATTGCAAATGAAGAGAAAAACGCCGGCGCTCGCGAGCGCGGTCGACGAAAGGGTGCGCAAGTTTTCGAGATCGGTCGAGAGAAGGGCGGTCGAGAGGATCGACGCGCAGATACTCAAGTTGAACGCGGAATCGAGCACGAACGCGAACGCGCGCTCGCCGACGTAGCCGAAACCATGGGCGTGGCGGACGCCGGTTTGAAGCGCCGAAACCTGAGCGGCATTCGCGCGCGCGAGCTCGACGCGGTCGTGCTGGATCGTCTCGAGTTCGCGACGAATCCGGTCGACGGTTTCGTCGACGGTGCTCCCGAGGGTCGGAAGATTCGGAAGCGTGGCGCGCGACGCGGTTTTCGCCGCGGCGGTCACGGCCGGGGAAGGGTAGATGAACTGGGGTCGTCCCGCGGCCATCGCGCCGGTTCCGGTCGACGGCGGCGGGCTCGTCGTTTTTCCGGCGGGCGCGTAAGGGAGTCCATCGGCGAACGGGTGAAAGCCCAAGCCTTCGGTCAGCGTTTCAAAACGCACGGGCGGATTCTCTTTTTCCCCATTTTCCCGATTCATTTGATCCAGTTATCGCATAGAGGCCGCGACCAGGCTAGTAGCAAAAAGGGCCGCGGTCTCCGCGCGATATACCCATGGTCCGAGGCTCGTCGATCGACAGTCGCTTCGGGAAAGGAGCTCGCGTTCCGCGTCGCTCCACCCACCCTCCGGTCCGATCAGAATGGCCACGCCC
>JAYVXM010000248.1:0-6345 GCA_043785205.1 Bdellovibrionales bacterium | reverse complement strand
CCACCACTTATAATGCTTCTCCACTCAAACTCATTCCCCTCCTAAATCCGGCGCCTAACCGGGCTAATCTAACCGGATGGCCCGTTCCGAATTATTTCCATTTTAGTTTAATATTGGTTTTTGTACGCGAGGGGAAGCGCGAGTACCATCGATTGAAGTGATGCGAATGGTCGGAAAAAAAATCCTCATTGTCGACGACGACGCGTCCTTGCGCGTTTTGTTGCGTAAAATTCTCGAGACCGCCGGCTTCACCGTCGACGAGGCGGAGAGCGTGCGCGTGGCGATCCAGAAGGTCGACGCGAACTTGACCGACTTGATCATCCTCGACCTCAGCATGCCGGAGCACGACGGTTTCACTTTCTTGAAAGTGCGCGCTCAGAATCCAACGATGCAAAGCGTGCCGGTTCTCGTTTTTAGTTCGTCTTCGAGCCCGCACGTCGTCGAAAAAGCGCTCGCGCTCGGCGCGAATCAGTTTTTAGATAAACCGCTCCGGGCGAACCTCGTTCTCCAAAAGGTTCGCCAGCTCTTTTATTCCGAAGAAGTTTTATCTTACGCTTTTCCCGCCGGACGCGAACCCGCGGTGAATGCGGAAATAAAGGGAACGATCGCCGGACTTTCCGAAAATCAAGTCAAGTTGAGTAGCTCCGTTAAGTTCTCGGTCGGAGCTCCGTTACGGGTGACGCTCGACGGTTTTCAGCGATCGGGGGGTTGGGAGCTAATCGCGCGCGTGGATAACCGGAAAGGCGAATTCGACGAGGGACTTTACAGCCAGCATTTGACCTTTATGGGAATGACCGCGGACGAAAAAAGTAAGTTTCTCGAATGGGTACGGACAGTATGACCGTGAAACCCCTTATTTACTCGCTCGACGATGACATCTCCATGAACGAAGTCATGGCCGCGCGGTTTAAAAAGTTCGGTTGCGAGATTCATACGTTCACGAACGCCACCGAAGCGATGGACGCGATTCATGCCCGAAAACCGCAGTTGCTCGTGCTCGATCTCGACTTAGGCGCCGGTCTCACCGGACTCGATCTGATCGAGACGATACGAAGGGACCTCCAATGCACCTTCCCGATTATCGTCGTTTCCGCCGAGTCGAGTAGCGCGAAGGTCGCACATGCGCTTGAGATCGGAGCGACGGATTACGTGGTCAAACCGCCGTTCCGCTATAAATTCGAAGAAAAGGTCGCGGAATATATCGAGGCCGAGCGCCTCGCCGTGCATACCCCGCTCAGCCTGCGTTCGGTTCGGGAGGAAAGCCGGGGGCTTCGGGTAAATTTTCCGACCTCCATCTCCGAGGTAAACCCGATGGGATTTACGCTTTTATCGCCCTACCTGATCCGGAAAGGCACGCTTTTCGTCCTCAGCGGCGAGAGCATCCGCGATGTCCTCCCTTCGCGGAACCACGTGAAGGTCTCGGTTCTCGGTTCGGCGACTCGCGCGACGACGGAGGGAAGAATTTACGAGATCCGCGTCGAGGTCGACTCTTCGGACGCGGCGGTGATCAAGGAAATTCGGGCGTTCGTCACGAAAATGAAACGGCCCGACGGTTAATCAGGGTTTCGGGCGCGATTACGCGACGTCTCTCGATGGGCGCCGGCCCACCTTCGCGAGCCATTTTCTGAGCATCGCGTCCAGCTTGTCTTTTTTGAGGGGTTTCGCAAGATAGTCGTCCATCCCAGCGGCGAAGCACTTCTGATCGTCACCGGACATCGCGTTCGCGGTCAGAGCGATGATCGGAATGTGGACCCCCGTGTGATTTTCAAGACTGCGAATCCGTCGAGTCGCTTCGAATCCGTCCATATCGGGCATTTGGCAGTCCATCAAAATGAGATCGTAATCGATCTGGCTGATCGCGGCCAGGACCTCTTTCCCATTCGCGGCGGCGCTAGCTTTATGGCCGAGGATCTCGAGGAGCTTAAGCGTGAGCAGCTGGTTCGCGGCCACGTCGTCGGCGACAAGAATTCGCCCGACCGGGCCGGCGTGGCGGGTGGTTACGGTTCGACCCTGACCGCCCGTCGCGCCCTTGCCGGATTTCGGTCCGAGAAGCGCCCTTACGATGGACTCGAAAAGGTCGGACTGCTTGATCGGACGGGTGAGAAACTCGGCGAAGTGCTCACGCCCGGGCACCTGGGATTCGATGCGGACTCCGAGTTCGCTCGATAAGATGAGCTTCGGACAAGTCGCACCGAGGGCGTTCGCTATTTCCGTCCCGATCGTAAGTCCCTTCGCGCGCTTACCCGCGTTTCCGATAATGACCACGTCGTACGGACTTCCGATCTCCGAGGCACACCGGAGAATCGGGATCGCCTCTTCGACCGTAGCTACGTTACCGTTTCGCATCCCCCAAGCACTGATGTATCGATGGCAAACGTCGCGTATGATCGGATCTTCGTCCACGATGAGAGATCGCCGGTTCCGGATGGAGTCGATACCATCCCGGCCCTCGCGCAGGAGAACGGGATTCGAAATGGCCGCAGGGAACTCGCACCAAAATAGCGTTCCTTGGCCCGAGCTACTTTCGACGCCGACTTCGCCGCCCATCGCCTCGACCAGCCGCTTGCAGATCGAAAGGCCGAGTCCGGTGCCACCGAAATGGCTCGCGGTGGAAGGGTTCGCTTGGGTAAACGGTCGGAAAAGTTTTGCTTGATCAGCCGCCGACAATCCAATTCCGGTATCTTCGACTTCGAAACGGATCCGGACGGAACGAGGCGTGCGGCGATCGGCGACGTCCGTTACGCGTACGGAGACTCCGCCCGTGAGGGTGAATTTGATCGCATTACCGACGAAGTTCAGAAGAATTTGACCGATCCGACCCGGGTCGCCGTGAAGGCCCGATGGAAGGTCGGGCGAAATAAAGGTGCCGAGCGAAAGTCCTTTTTCGGTCGCTTTCGCATAAAGAATTTCTACCTGATTTTCGACGACGGTTTCGGGAGAGAATTCGGTCGAGTCGAGCTGAAGCTTACCGGCCTCGATTTTGGAAAGGTCGAGCACGTCGTTTAGCAGGGTCAGGAGAGTCGCTCCCGACTGTTGGATAATTTTGATAAACTTTTCCTGTTCAGGGTCGAGCGCCGTCTCGCTGATCAGGTCCGCCATGCCGATGATCCCGTTCAGAGGCGTTCGAATTTCATGGCTGATATTCGCCAAGAAAGCCGATTTCGCCTCGACCCCGGCTTCGGCGCGTTCCAGCGCGCCTTCGAGTTGTCGGCGGTCGGCGACGCGAGCCGAGATGTCATTCACGGTCGCGACCAGACGGTCCGGAACGCCGTTCACCTCGTGGACCCGACCCTTTACCCGGGCCCAAATCGTCGAATCTCCGGTCTTTCGCGGAAGAATACGGAAATCCATCTTGAAGCGGGGAGACTTCTGAATGATATGTTCGCGGATGACTTCGTCCATTTTGGCGGCGTCTTCCGCGTATACGACCGAAAGTACTTCGGCGTAACTAGGGTTTTCGTCAGAATTGAATCCGAAAATTCGCCGGCATTGTTCATCCATGAAATGGGTGTTCGGATCGGAGAGCGTGCGTTCCCAAATTCCTTGACCGGTCGCTTCGATTACGCGTTCGAGGCGCTCGTACGCGAGGCGAACTTCGGCGTCGACTCGGGTCGTTTCGGCACGGTGGCGATTTTCATTCCGGCGGGTAAATTCGAATATAACGACCGCGTAAAAAAGCATCAGTATTCCGGACACCGCCGCGAAGAAATGACCGACCACGAGACCGAGAACGAGAAGTGCACTCGCGAAAAACGCCGGTTCGCGGAGTCGAGAGAGTCGTTGGCGGAAGGTGAGATCGCGGGGGACGGAAGCCATCCCTTTTCTTTACGGATGTTTTAAGCATGACCGAGAGGAAAAAACGCGTCGGCCGGGCAGCCCCCACCGAAAGAGTGCCATAAAAATGACGGACGCTCGTGCGACTCAAGCTCCCGGACGTATTTTCCGAAAAATCGGAACGATGTCAGAAAGTTTACTGGATCCAGAAATGCTCGACGCCTACCGGGCTTTAGCGACGCCCGACGACCCCTCCTTCTTCAAAACCTATTTGACGCTCTTTTTGGAAGGAGTTTCGGAGCACCTCGCGGCGATCGAGGCGGCCATTCGAAACACCGATGCGGAGGAGCTCGCGAAGGCGGCGCATGCTCTCAAATCGACGTGTATGAACGTCGGCGCGGACGCAATCGTCGAGAGAAGCGCGAAACTAGAGGGAGTGGCGAACGCGGGAGGCGTCGTCGGCGCCGCTCCGCTCGCCTCCGAAATCGCTTCGCTTTGTCGCCAGATGAGCGGCGAAATTTACGCGCTTCCCGAGTTTCGCCGCGATGGTTAAACCAGCCCGACTCCCCGCAAAATCTCACTCGGCCCGGCGCGTATGTTCACCCAACGCTTTGAAATCAGATTGGATTTAGCGGGTGGGGAATTCCTTCGTTGCGCATAGCGTTAAATTGCGCTAGACCTCCTCTTGTCTCAGGGGGACACGATGAATACGCTCCATCACTTCGGGTTACTCGCTTCGGTCACGATTCTCACGGCGCTCGCCGGCTGCTCGCAGACTTCGTCGACGAACGGAGACCCGATTCCGCAAATCGATCCCGCGCCGGTTCCCAGCTCGGACCCGACGCCGCCGCCCGGACCGTCCCACCCCCATCCCCATCCGCACCCCAGCCATTCCCCGGCTCCGATTCCTTCACCGAGCGCGACTCCGGTCGCCTGCGATCCGGCCGCGCTGAAGGCGTTCGCGGGCTACGGAATCTTCGCCACGAATTCGGCCCTCATCCAAGGGATGGGCATTTCCCATGGCGTCGTCGCGAATACGATCCGGATCGACGGCGCCGATATCGGTTACGGCCTGGGTAAGGAGCTCGGACGCTACGACGTGATCGGCGATCAGATCGACCTTTCATTCGTCGACATCGACTCCGGCGGTCTCGCCTATTCGACCCAAGTGAAATTTCACGAAGGCGCGAACGTCTACGGAGTCACAAAAAAAACGACGCCGATCGACCGCGCCGCGATGGCCGCGAAAATCGCCGCGATCCAAGCGAAAATTCTCGCCCTCCCCACGACCCCCGCCGCGATCGATTGTCCGAAGGACGACGATTGCACGACGACGCTGACCGGAACGAGTCCGACGGTGAACCGGTTTACGATCGGCGCCGCAAGCTTGAAAAGGCGGGCGAAGATCGTCGTGAACGTGCCGAAGCACGCGACCGCGATCGTCGTGATCGACCTACCGGATCCCCATCTGAAGGACCTCGACGTGAAAGCGCCCGCCGAAACGGTGTGGACCCTCTCCCACCCGGGAAAACTCACACTCGACTTCATGACCCTCACGGGGACCATTCTCGCGCCGACCTCGACGCTTGAACTCGATCAGGCGCTCCTGATGGGACGCTCGCTCACGCAAGATTTCTCCACGCCGACCTGCAACGACACCAGTTCGCCGTGCTCGACGGTCGACTCCCAGGAAATGCCGGAGAAGGTTTGCCTTTAAAACAAGCCGTTTAAAGAGCGAAAAACGCGGGGGTCGGCGGCACCCCGCCGGTTCCTATCCGTATTGAAAACCGCGTTTTTCTCCTGGAAAAAGGCCCATAAATAAACGCTTCCTTTTTATAATGCGATGCATTATAAACCACGCCAAGGCAAAACGCTTTCCGTGCAACGCAATTTCTGCGTGCGCGAACGTAGCCCGCTTCGAGTTCGGAACGCTCGACTCGATCCGAGTTCTACTCACGTCCAAAGGGAAAAACATGAAAAAAAATCCAACGTTCCTCTCCGTCCTCCACTTCGCTCTTCTCGCCATCGCCTCGGCGTCGTCCGCTTTCGCGGGCGTCGATCCGTGCCGCGCGATCGCGTTGAACGCCGCCGAAAACGTCTACAACAACGACCCGATGAAAACGTCGATCACCACGGTCAAGAAGTCGGTCGAGTACGACGTCAGCGTCGGTAAAGGAAATCAGGAAGACGGCGAACACACCTACCAAGTTCTCTTCTCGAACGGCTGCGGACCTCAGTCCCCAAAACCAAGCGTGAAAGACATCTCCTGCCCTCAATGTAACTAAGACCCCAATCCCGGAGTTAACCCATGAAGACCCTTTTCACGATCTTGGCCACCCTGATTTCCATGTCTGCGTTCGCGAACTACCCGCTTTCGAAGAACGGTAAAGCGGTGAACTGTTCGGGTCCCGACAATATGTCGATCGCTCTGAACGCCGCTAGAACCACGCTCCAGTATACCGTCGAAGGCGAGAGCACCGGGCCGAAGAAAATCACCAAAACGTCGATGGATAACGAGACTTACACGACCTACCGCTCTTCGGACGGCGTGCTCCGGCTCAGCAACGACGG
>JAYVXM010000247.1:0-6361 GCA_043785205.1 Bdellovibrionales bacterium | reverse complement strand
CGATGGAACGGCGAAGGATCGCGTCCGAAACGGTCCGAAAGCGCGGAAAGACGAGCGATATCAAGAGGGCGAGCCAGTAGGAGGAGAGCCCCATCGCGAAACCGACCCCGAGCGAGGTGCCGACGAGGTAGAGGAACCACCCATGCCCCGCCTGAAATGATTTTGACTCCACAATCCCACGTATTGTATTTCTTTCGCGAAAAGGCAAGCAAACTACGCGGATATGTCGATGACTCCACCCCTCGCTCCCCCCTTCGCACTCGTCACCGGCGCCTCCTCGGGTATCGGCGCCGCGATCGCGCGGCGGCTCGCCCGCGACGGATTCCGCGTCCTCGTCCACTATAATTCTGGCCGCTCCGGCGCCGACAAAACGCTCGCCCAGATCGAGACCGCGGGCGGGGCCGGGGAGCTGATCCAGTTCGACGTCGGCGATCCGGCGGCGGTCGACACCGCGCTCGAAGCGCACGCGGTCGCGAATCCCGACCGGCCGATCTCGGTCCTCGTGAATAACGCGGGCATTCACCAGGACACTCTTTTCGGGCTGATGTCGAACGAAGCGTTCGACTCCGTCATGCGCACGAACGTCCACGGCCCCTTTTACCTGATGCGCTGGTGCGTCCGGAAGATGCTGCGCGCCCGTGCGGGCACGATCGTGAACATCGCGTCCCTCGCGGGCCAGACGGGAAACCCCGGCCAGGCGAATTACGCCGCGAGCAAAGCCGCGCTCATCGCGATGACGAAAACCCTCGCGATGGAAGTCGGCCCCCGCGGCATCCGCGTGAACGCCGTCGCGCCCGGACTGATCGAAACCGACATGATCAACGAGATTCCGCAGATCGAAAAACTCATCGAACGGATCCCACTTGGACGGATCGGGAAAGTCGAGGAAGTGTCCGGGGTCGTCTCCTTCCTCTGTTCGCCCGACGCGACTTACATCACCGGGCATACGATCAGCGTGAACGGGGGGCTTTTCCCCACGTGAGCGTCGCCCCGAAACGAACCGACGTCCTCATCATCGGCTCCGGAATCTCCTCCCTCACCTCGGCGGCCCTCCTCGCGGCGAAGGGAAAATCCGTCCGCGTGCTCGAGCAGTATTCGAAGCCGGGCGGCTACCTCCACTGCTTCTCGCGGTTCGGCGAACGCTACGACACCGGCGCTCACTACGTCGGCGCGCTCGGGCCGGGCCAGCCGTTCCACACGATACTCGACTATCTCGGCGTCTACCGCGACGACCTCTTCGAGCCCCTCGCCATCGAAGGCTTCGACGTCTTCCGCTTTCCCGATTTCGAGGTCTCTTTCCCACAGGGCTATGACCGGTTGATTCCACGCCTTTGCGCCCAGTTTCCCGGCGAAGAACTCGCGATCCGGACGTACTTCGATCGCGTGCGCGCGGTGGTGAAGCACTTCCCGCATTACGAATTCAGCGATAAGTCCGAGCTCGACATCTCCGGCACGGCGCTCGATCAGTCGCTCGCTTCGGTCGTGGAGCCGCTCACGCGCAACCCGAAATTGAAATGCGTGCTCTACGCGTACTGCGTCCTCCACGGCGTCTACCCCGAGGACGCTCCGTTCGGCTTCCACGCGATCATGACCGACTCCCTTATCCGCGGCGCGTACGGCCTCCGCGGCGGCGGCGACCACCTCGCGCAAAGCTACGTGCGCGCGATCGAGGCGAAGGGCGGCGAAGTCCTCACGAAGAAACGCGTGATCGAGCTTCGCGTCGCCGATCGACAGGTGAAGGAAGTGCGCACCGAGGACGGAGAAACCTACGTCGCGGACTGGATCATCGCCGGAATCCATCCGAAGGCGGCCTTCCGGCTCCTGAAGGACGAAAGCGGCGCCGAGTACGATCCGTTCACCCCGGTCTTCCGCGACCGGATGACGAATCTCGAAGAAAGCCTCGGGATCTTTGGCGTGTACGCGGCGTGCGCCGAACGCCCGCCCGTCGATCCGCTCCGAAACTACTATTACTTCGACTCGACCGACCCGGAAACTTTCTTCGATACGACGAGCCCAGACCTTCCGCCGAAAGCGGTTTTCCTTTCGTCGGCGAACCGCAGGCCGGCCCCCGGCACGAAACAGTTCGCGCTTTCGCTCCACGCGGCCGGCCCGATCGAGTGGTTCGACCCGTGGCGGGAATCGCGCTTCGGAAAACGCCCGGTCGACTACGCGGCCCGGAAGGAAATCTTCGCGGAAAACATCTTCCGCGCGGTAGAGCGCTACGAACCGGGATTCCGATCGAAAATCTCGAAGTACGTTTCGTCTACTCCGCTCACGAATCTCCACTTCAACGGTTCGGAGGATGGCTCGAGTTACGGCCTCTACCATTCGATCGCGAATACCGGCGCGCGCGCCATCGGCCCGCGGACGAAGGTGATCAATCTACTCCTTACCGGTCAGTCGAGTCTCTTCCCGGGGCTCCTCGGGGCGGCCGTCTCGGCCCTCCGGACCACCGGCCACATCATCGGAATCAAACCCGTCATCGAAGAGCTCCGGCTCCTCGGGAGGAAAAATGAAAGTTTACATCACCGGGCAGGGCACGCTGACCTCGCTCGGGAATTCGGTTGAAGAGAGCTTCCGCGGACTGAGCGAAAATCGCACGGGGGTTCGCGCCTATCCGGAGTGGCGGCAGTACAACGGCCTCCACTCGCACCTCGGCGCGCCGGTCCCGGCCTACGATATTTCGCGGATTCCCCGCCAAACCCGGCGGACGATGTCCCGGATGTCAGAGATGGCCTCGCTCGCCGCTTTCCAAGCGCTCGCCCAGGCCGATCTCGCGCCGGGTCCGGCTTTGAACACGCCCCGCACGCTCCTGATCCTCGGGTCGACGTCGGGAAGTCCGGACACGCTCGAGACCTACTTCCGTAAGCTCTTCGAAAAGGGTGGACCCGAGGGTCAGTTCTCGACCTCGTTCTTCAAGGTGATGAATCACTCGGTCGCGGCGAACGTCGCGGCCGCACTCGAATTCAACGGCGCGCTTCTCGCTCCGTCCTCGGCGTGCGCATCCTCGGCCCAGGCGATGATCCTCGGGTGGGAACTCATTCAGGCCGGGATTTACGACACCGTCATCGCGGGCGGCGCCGACGAGCTCCACTATATGTCGGCGGCGATCTTCGATATCGTCCAGGCGGCGTCCCGGAAGTACAACGATCACCCCGAGCTCTCGCCGCGTCCCTTCGATCGCGCTCGCGACGGGCTCGTCGTTTCGGAGGGCGCGGCCGTCATCGTGATGGAGTCCGAGCGGACGATGCGGGCGCGCGGCGCCCGGCCGATCGCCGAATTCCTCGGCGGCGCCTACCTCTGCGACTCGACCCATATGAGCCAGTCGAGCGCGGCGACCATGCACGAAGTGATGAAACTCGCCCTCGCGCGGGCGGGGCGCGACCTCCGGGACGTCGATTACGTGAACGCCCACGCGACCGGAACGGTTCACGGGGACATCGAGGAGGCGAAGGCGATCGCCGAAACCTTCGGATCGCGGACTCCGGTCTCGAGCCTGAAGGGCCATTTCGGGCATACCCTGGCCGCGTGCGGGACCTTGGAGGTGATTTCTTCAATAAAAATGATGGAGACCGGCGGATTGATCCCCACCCGGAATCTGACTGACATCGCGCCGGAATGCGCTGGAATCGCTCACGTCACGCCCGAGACCGTCCGGCCGGCGCGGCTACGAACGGTGCTCAGCAATAATTTTGCGTTTGGCGGAATGAATACTTCTTTGGTAATTACCGGAGCAGGCAAGTCTTTCTAAACTTTGAGTGGAAAAGAACCAACGATGTCTCTGCCGATCGAAATCCAAGCGAAGGTGAACGCTCTTTTCATCAAAGGCTTCGAAATTCCCGCGGAAAAGCTGACTCCGACGGCGAGTCTTTATGAAGACCTCGCCCTCGACAGCCTCGACGCGGTCGATATGCTCGTGCACCTTGAAGAAGCGTTCCATATCAAGGTCGACGGCGAACGCCTCATGGAAGTCCGTACGCTCCAAAACGTGTACGATCTCGTCGCCGAAGTCTCCCTTCAGTCGAAAGACTTCGCCCCATCGATGGAAGGCGGCCTACGGCTGAACGTCGAATCCGAAGCTCGCGGCGCGAACACCGTCGCCGAAGCCGTTCCCGCCGTCTAATCGCCAATCGGCTTGCCACGCGGGCCGTCGCTCAGCGTCACGATTCACCGTGATTTCGAGCTCGGCGCCGGGACTGATCACGGCCGCGAACTTTGCACTCTTGAGCGCGGTAAGCTCCGCGCGCTCGAAGCCGGGCCAGCGCCGGACGAGTTCGAGCGTCAAATCGATCATGGCGACCGCGGGCAGCGTGGGGTTCCCCGGAAAATGCCCGGCGAAGTACGGGAGGTCCGTCGGTACGGTCCAGCGAACCCGCAGCCCGGGCGGCGGCGCGAGCTCGCGAAATCCGGCTTGGGCCACGTCTTTCGGGTTGATCATGTGCGTAAGATACAGGAAAACGGGCGCGCATGCGAGAGGGGTTCCAATCAGAGATCCGGCCCGCCCTTTTGGGCGCGGGCTGCACGACGGCGGCCGGCGATACGGTCGCGGCGACCTGGGACGGAGTCGTTTCCGGGCGGAACTTTGCGCGCGCGATCGATCCGAGCGCCTGGACCGTGATGCCGCGGTTCGTGCCGCGCGCTTGCCTTTGGGGCGGTCCGCGCCGCGAGTCGGCGTTCGACGCTCTCGTCGAGAAGACGCTCGTCGCTTATCGCGAAGCGCTCGCCGAATTGCCGGCGGACGCCCGCGCGCGCGTCGCCGACGGACGAAAGCTCGGGGTCGTTCTCGCGACGACAAAGGGAGCCCTCGACGATGAAATCTGGAAGGGCGAGCGGGCGCGCCTCGAACACGATTTTTTCTCGCCGATTCTCGCGGAAGTCCTCCGGGTCGCGGAGCTTCGGCCCGCGCGGAAGAGCTGCGTTTCGAACGCGTGTTCGTCGTCGCTGTCGGCCATCGCGCTCGCGCGCTCCTGGCTCGCGGCGGGCGATCTCGACGACGTCCTCGTTCTCGCCGTCGATCGGATCGGACCTTTCGTCCTTCACGGATTTCACTGCCTCCGCGCCGTCTCGTCCGACGTCGCGCGGCCGTTCGCCGCCGACCGCTCGGGCCTCCTCCTCGGCGAAGCCTCCGCGGCGCTCTTCTTCTCGCGCTTTCCCGGCGAGTTCCGCCTCGCCGGCGTCGGCGTCGACGCCGAGGGCTTCGCGGTCACGCGCCCGGCCGACTCCGGAGAAAGTCTACGCACCGCCTGCCGCCAGGCCGCGGATTTCGCGCTCGCCGGTCCCGATCTCGTGATCGCCCACGGCACCGCGACCGAAGTGAACGACCCGATCGAGGCGCGCGTGCTCGGCGAACTCCTTTCGGCCGCGAAGACGCCGATCACCGCGACGAAGGGCGCGCTCGGACATACGCTCGGCGCGAGCGGTGCGATCGACCTCATCCTCGCACGCGAGTCGATGCGACGCGGACTCGCCTTCACGATTTCCCAGACGGCGACGATCGACCCGAAGTTCACCGGAAACTTTCTGGCGAGTCCGTCCAGCGAGATCGTCGCGACGGTGCCCGGAAAATATTCCCGCGTGCTCGTCACGTCGCTCGGGTTCGGCGGGATCCATGCCGCCGCGATGCTCGAGCGCGTCGGCGATACGTCCGCGGCGGAATCCTCCGCCGGCACCGCGATACCGGCACGAGACCGGCCCACTCCCGTCGCGATTCTCGATGAACACGAATTCCGATTTCCGACCAAGCTCGCGCCGAAGTGGGCCGCCCAGGTCGAGCGCTGGTACCAGCTCGACGCGTTCGCGTTCGGGATGGCGGAAGCCGCCGAACGGTGGAGCGCGGACGTGCGTCCCGACGTGGTCTTTCTCGCGAGCGCCGGCGGATCGAACGCGACCGACGCCGAATTCGCGGCGGCCGGCGCGCGGAGCCCGGCCCTCTTCGTCCACAGCCTGCCGAACGTGCGGAGTTCGGCGTTTTGCCAAGTCCTCGATTGGCACGGGACGCTTTATTGCTTCCAAACGGATCCGGACACCTTCGAGCGCGCGACCGACGAGGCCCGCCGGTACTTCCGTTCGACGGGCAAGCGGGTCTGGGTCCTTTCCATCGAGAAGACCGCCGACGCATACCTCGCCCGACGCTTCCGGATCGGAGCGCCCGCGTGAACTCCCTTCGTATCGTTATCGGCACCGAACGGCTCTCCCTCGAAACGGTGCGGGCGTTCGCGTACCGTACGCCCGAGACCCGGGTCGAAATCGAGATCGCGCCGGAGCTCCTCGCGCGAGTCCGCGCCTCCGAGGCGCGTCTCCACTCGTTTATCGACCAGGGCCTCCCGATCTACGGGGTCACCACCGGATTCGGCGATAGCTG
>JAYVXM010000246.1:0-1878 GCA_043785205.1 Bdellovibrionales bacterium | reverse complement strand
TCAAGGAAGAAGGGTTTCCGGGCGCCGGCGAGAAGGACAAGATCGGCGTCTACTCCGGCCAAATGAACCATCCGCGGTGGAGAAATACGACCGCGCTGGGCTATGCGCCGGCCGATCATAACCAAATCAACCTGATCGCGACGACGTTCGCCGGTCACGAAAAGGCCGTGGCGGATCAAGGAAACATGAGCCACTACACGAACCTCGACCTCCAATTCGTCCACACGATGAAGACTTCGGAGTGGACGGTCGGAATCAAGAACGTCCTCGGCACGACGCCGCCGCTCGACGATTCGAACCCGACCCATCCGCTGGATGAGACGCTTTACGATCAAATCGGCCGGCAGTTCCTGGCGACCTACAAGGTCAAATTCTAAGCGACCGATCTCTCGATTTGAGCATGGACCCTTCATGACCCCGGTCGGTGTAACCGACCGGGGTCATCGGTTTGACGGACTCGTCGCGCTCGATCCAAAGAGGCCCCATGCGGTTCTAAATGGCACCGTTTTTCACCCGGAACGGCCTTAAAACGCTTCCTGACCGGCACAGCGGATGCACAAGAGCTAACTGTCGCTTTTCATCGTTCTGAACGGCGACCAAGAATTACAGGTTCCGTTCTGAGGAGGATGAAAACCATGGGAAGTTCAGCCGTTCTGAACAAATTTTCCCCGAGAAGCTTGCCCGGCGCCGTGCTGGTGGCTGCCGCGATTCACGGACTCCTTTATGCCGCGATCATTGGGATCCTCGGCGCCGGATTTTTCAAGCACGTGGACGGCCCGATGGTCGACGCCGAGATCGGCTATGAGATTTTAGACGCCCCACCGGTGAAGACCGAAGTCGTCGCCCACGTTCGTCACCAGGAAACCGCGCCGGCCGAGCCGAAGGTGAAAGCCGATCCGACGGCCCGCGAGATTCAGGACGAGAAGAGCGACGTCACCGGAACCTCGCAGGCGTCGGTCGTAAAGCCCGCGCAGGTGGGTTCCGAGGGCCACGGGGATGCCAACGCGACCCCCTTTTACAAGATCAAGCCGAAATATCCCCGCCCGGCGCTCGTCGCCGGGGAGGAAGGCTGGATTCAGTTGAAGATCGACGTGAACGAAAAAGGCGAAGTGGAAAACGTTCGGGTCGTGGGTGGTGAAAAGCGAAGCATGTTCCAAGACGAAGCGAAGCGGGCGGTAGAACAGTGGAAATACCGGCCCTTTCTCGATCGCGATGGAAAGCCGATCCGTAAAGCGGATCACCAAGTCCGAGTGGATTTCAAACTGTCCGAAAACCAAACTTAAGTCCCCAAACCAAGTCCAAGAAAAACTGAGGAGTAGATCATGGATACGTTATTTAAAATTGCCGAAGCTTCCGCCCACGGGATCCTTTATTTCATGGGGCTGCTCAGCCTCATCAGCGTCGCCATCATGATCGAGCGCTTTCTCTTTTTGCGTACGATCGGCACGACGAGTTCCGGAATGGCCGACAAATTCCGCACCGTGATTGCCGGGCAGAAGATGGAAGACATCGAAGGCCTCTCGAAGGACTCGAAATCCCTCGAAGGAAAGGCGCTTGGTTTCGGGCTCCTGTTCGTTAAGAACCACGGCGCGAACGGACTCGATGAATTCTTCTCGTCCTTCAAGAACACCGAAACGCCGGCGCTCGAAAAGAACTTGAGCCTTCTCGGCACGATCGCCTCGAACGCCCCGTACATCGGGCTACTCGGAACCGTCATGGGGATCATGAAGGCGTTCAACGACCTCGCGGTCGCTCCGGGCCAAGGGAACGAAGTCGTCATGGCCGGGATCGGACACGCGCTCGTCTCGACCGCCATTGGCCTGGCCGTTGCGATTCCCGCGGTCGTTGCGTTCAACTTATTCCAGAAGAAGGTCAGCC
>JAYVXM010000245.1:0-19043 GCA_043785205.1 Bdellovibrionales bacterium | reverse complement strand
CCGGCCTTATCTTCCCCGAGGCTTGCGCTCCAGACGACGGGAACCCCGGTCTCTCGCGCCGCTTTCAGCTCGCGCTCGTAGACTTCTTTGAACGCCATCCGGGCCGCGACGAAGTCCCGGACCTTTACGTGCGGATGGGCGGCGGCGTAGGCGGTAGCCATTTCGATCGTCCAGACGCATGAGCCGTAATCGTCCTTCGGGATTTTCGACCAGGCCTCCTCGGCCCCTGGGCGACCGTCAGAGGCTTGAACGCGCGAAATGATATCGGCGACGGTCGGGAACCGGATAAGCTCGCGCCGGCATGACTGAAGGGCTTTCATGACGGCCGACGGGGAGCACTCCGAAAGGTCGCGAGCCATCATGATGGCGGCTCCCTGCGAAATCGTCCGGCCGTAAATCTCGCCCATCAACTCGAGTTCACGCCCTACGTCCTCAAACGTCGCCATTGGATTCTCCCTGGTTCAGAGTTCTAAAAGCGGCGGAGAACGCGTCGGCGTTCGTCTGGCGGCGCTCTACGGTGCGTGCGTCGGTCCCGGTGATCGTCTTTCCGCGCGCCCACTGGGTCCGCAAAGCTTCGGCGTCTTTGAGAAGCAAGCCGACCGGGTGGAGCTGCTTCACGTAAAACGCGTCGGGGTGTCGGACGTAGAATCTCGCGACCTCGGGAGCCTCATCGATGGGAAGGCGTTTCGCGAACTGGGCGATTTTAGAATTCACCGATGCGTTTCGGATGGGCTCCTCGCCATAGCGGTTTTGATATTCATCCCGGTACGCTTCCCAGACCAAAGGCCCGGCCGATGACGCGGAGCCCGCCGACGGAGTCGCGGGAAGTTTTAAGTCCGTTCGTTCGTTTCGTAACGTCTCGTTCGTCTCGTTCGTCTCGTTCGTTCGTTCGTTCGTAGGGACAGCGACTTTGGAAGTTACGGGAAAGTTACTTAAAGTTACTTCCCCGTAACTTTTCGAATGCACTTTTGCGAAGTCCATGAAGACTAATTTCTGAATTGTTTCGCGTACATCGTGGTCCGAAACGACGATCGCAGAAACGGCATGCTCGGGGTAAATACGGATTCGAGATCGTTTTTTCTTCGCCGCCTGGGAGAGAAGGTAAATCAGGACCTTGATATGGTTCCCCGGCCATTTGAAAAACTCGGGGCTCTCTATCAGCGAATGCTCGAACCGGAACCACGAATGGTTTTTCGCGTCGGTCCGGGGGTTGTACTTATCCCAGTTCAGAATTTCGATTTCGATGAAGTCAGATTCCACGGCGCTCCCCCATTCGATCGCGAGAGGGTCGGCCGGGGCGTGGAACCTTTTTACGAGTTTTTCCCCGGCCTATCTTCTCTCGCAGAGTCGAATGAGTTCGGGCTTAACCGATGGGAATTTGTCGGTGTGAAAATTATTTAAGCGGCGGGCGCCAGCGGGCAAATGCCCGATTATAACGACGACACGGAGTCTAAAAGTTTCGGCGGTCGAATGAAGTCCGCCCATGCATGCATGAGTTCGATTCTCCGCTCGTAAAGATCCCCCCGACGATAGGCCGCCTCGACGACGTCGGCGATCACGTGGGCGAGCGCCATCTCGGAAACCACATTTTCAACTTTCGCGACCTCGGACGCCCAATCTTTGAACGTGGATCTGAACCCGTGCGGAGTTACCGGAGGTTTACCGGGGAGGTACATTCGCCGAATGACCATAATCATCGCCATTTCGGATGGACACTGGCCTACGCGGTTCCCTGCGAAGACGAATTCGTTCTCCCGTACCGAAGCCTGGAACTCGAGAAGTTTGATCGCCTGGGGGGTAAGCGGGACGCGGTGAGGCTCTCCGGCTTTCATGCGCTCGCCTGGAATCCGCCATACGCGATCATGGAGATCGATCTCCGACCACCTCGCCCCGAGCGCCTCCGAGGACCTCGCGGCGGTGAGGATTTTGAATTCGAGCGCCTTGACGGGGTTTCCGTACTGGGCGGCAAGCTTCGCCATGAAGTCCGGCATTTCGCGCGACGGAAGGCACTTGTAATGCTTTACGGCCTTCTCTTTGTCGCGCTTCGGAAGCACGTGCTTTAAGTTATCTTTCCACGCAGCCGGGTTCTCGCCCTCGCGGTATTGCTTGATCTTCGCCCATCCGAGAACCCGCTCCATGCGCGACCTAAGCCGCTTCGCCGTCTCGGGCTTATCCTTCCAGATGAGCAGGAGAACGTCCTCGACGTGTTTCCGTTCGATTTCGGATACCGCCATCGAGTGGATGGGTTTCGCGTGATTCCGGAGAGTCGCTATAAAGTCGTCGGCTTCCTTTGGAGACCACCCCGACTCATGGGCGGCGTGGTACATTTCCGCACACTCGAGAAAAGTCTTCCGGCGGGCGTCGGCTTGCTCTTTGGCCTTTTCGTCGGCGCGCCGTTTCTCGAGCGGGTCTCCGCCCGAGGCGAGGACCTTCCGGAGCTGAAAGGCGAGTTCCCTAGCTTCGGCCGGAGTCACGTGCTCGAAAGATCCGAGACCCATTTCCCTGCGCTTGTTATTCTCGCCCGTAAAGCGGAAGATCCAAGAACGGGTCCCCTTCGGGCCTACGTTCAAATAGAGCCCATTTCCGTCAGGGTGCTTTCCGGGTTTAAGTTTCTTCCTGAGGTCGCCGACGCCGAGCATACGAGAGGTCTCCGGGGTTTCCATCCCACCGGCCATCCCACCTTTGTGTGTGTCCGTCGGGACATCCTGTAAACCACCTCGAAAACCGGAACGCTATGATGTCGCGAAGTTAGTGGGCGCAGACGGGCGTTCGCCTGCCTATGACTTTGACGCTAATTGCGTTAGGGTCCACCAAAAGTATTCAAATAGAGCCGAAAATAGCTTCATTTGAAGAACCACCCGATTCATCCCACCTTTCGTCCCACCTTTCAGTAAGGCCTGACGATAGGCGTCTAGGGATGGGAAATGGGGCGTCGGCTATCCCTCGTTATCGGCCGAAGCGCCGAGTCCCTCGACCCACTTCTCAATTTCCGACCGCCGCCATTGGCGCTTAGATCCCAGGTCTACCCTCTTCGGAAATCCCTTATAACCCGTTTTCTCGTAATTCTTTACCGTGGTCTCCCCCGCCTCGATCAAGAACGCGACTTCGGCGATCCCCACTAGTAATGACTTCTCTTCCTTTTTAACCACGAGACACCCCAAACCTTCTAAATTGCGAAACCCCGCCATTGTACCTTGGGCGGTGCTTTATGATTTCCCGTCTCTCGACTTCATCAAGCCGCTCGTACTCGACCGGCATATAGAAGACCCGGTCAAACGCCTTGTATCCCTCTTGTCGGTGGGTCGAGATTCGCGAAGACAGACTCACGGACTGGCCGATATAAACGAGCTCCTCCCCGCAAAAGAGGAAGTAAATGCTCGGTGGGAAGGAGGTGTGGCCGGAATATTCCGTTAGGCCAGGGCCGACGTCACGGAGACATTCGGGCGCCTCGCCCTGGCCGAGAGAGTTTAATCGCCGAATCTCGGCCTGAAGATTTTTAACCTCTTTTCGAAGGCTCCTCAGTTCCGGTCCGTCCGCGATGGCGGCGGGATTAGGACTGCAAAGGCGATCAATCTCATATCGCGGGATGCGATAACGGTTCTTTGTTCCTGCTCCGCCCTCGAGCGAAAGAATTTCTCCGCGCTTGATTCGGAGAATTATTACATCTGGACCTAACCCAAGCATTCTCCCGGCTTCCGATGCCGAATAGACTCTTTGCTCCCCCACTTAAAACCCCTAATAAATTCCCGCTGCTACTACTTCTCAGCTTCCCGTCCTGGGATTGAAGGCGCGTCCGTCGGAACGCCGCCCTGAAACTAGCCGGATCGCTCCGACAACTTATAAAACTCTTTCAGCGCTTCGATCCCGCGCCCCCGGATGCCGCTCCCAAACGGCGTCCAGAGCCCCGTCACGGGATAGAAGTAAACCCGCACCCTACCCGCTTCGGTCGGCACGCTTAGGATGAAGTACTCCCCGTCATTCCGCGAATCGCATTCAACCCCTTTGAGTCGCCTCATGGCGGCGAGTTCCTTGCCCGTATCTCCGGGAAGATACCTCACGCTATTCTGAAACCCGTCCGTCTTCATCTCGATGAAAAGCCCTTTACCGCCCCGTTTTTTCATTCGCCCGCTTTACCATAGATCCCTCGCCGTGTCGGAACGCGGCCTTAAAATTACTGCTCGAAAAACCGCTTAAACGCTCTCGCCCCGTAAGACTCTCCGATAAGCCCGATCACCGTTTCCGGAGACACCTCATCCGGAAGTTTCGGAGCGCCTTTAATGAAGTCGCGTACACCCATGGAACAGGCGCCCGTGATCGCGCGGTAAGCGACGATCATCTCTCCGACGGGCTTTGGTTCGGTTCGCTTCCAGGCTTTGAAACGAGACGTATCCCGACCGTTAATCTTGAAATCCAGGTCAGCTCGGGCTTCAGGAAGAGTCTCTCCGTGCGCGAACTTGTCTCCCTTGCGAATGACGTAAGATTCCTTCTTTTTAAAGTCCGCGACCTTGAAAACGTCGATCTCTCCGTCTTTGGAACGCTCGACCAGATTCGCCGTGATACCGTCGGCGACGACGTAACCGCGCTCGAGCCATGTGTCGAATGGGATTTCTTCGGCTTCGAGGTCGTTTATCTGAGTGACCTTTGACCCGTTGATCTCGATGTGTTTCAGGCCTTCCCGCTTAAGCCGAACAGCCGCCCAGTCAAAGAGGCGCAGGGCCATGAACGAGAAGGCCAGAACGACGGCGAATTGGTACGCCTCGACGGATGAGTTCCCCCACGCCACGACGGATGAGTTCTCCCGCGCCTCGACGGATGAGTTCCCCCGCGCCTCGACGGATGAGTTCTCCCGCTTGCAGCGGACGATAATTCGCGTATTCGCTTCGATGCGGATTTCTGTCCAATTGTCGAACTTAGCGGGGAGCGCGTCGAGTTCGGCCTGTGTTTTGATGATGATTGTCGCCACGGAGTCTCCTTAAAAATGTGGCCGAATCTCGCATCGGCTCTACCGCGTCCCCACCTATCCGCGCCCGGGAGGGGCCTTTCGCTTGCGAGAGATTTCAGGTCTCGCCATCCCCGTCGCCCCTGAACGGCGATAGAGAACTTGCGCGGTTGAACTTAAATTGGGCTGGCCTTGCTTTGGTCACTTAGTCCCGCGTCGGTAACACCATGGCGGACACCCATAATTTCATCGAATCGCTACGCTGGTTTCTTGATAGATATTGATCCCTTGAATCTCGCGCACTCCAAGGCGAATCGCCTCGCGAATCTTCTTTTCATCCACGCTCAGGAAATCTCTCGGCACTGAAGCCGCATCACGAATTTCAAACGTCCACGTTTTTCGGACCCCAGAAACCTTATTCGCGTTGATGTCGGCGACCTTGTCCGCGTGGGCCTTTTCGAGTTCCTTTTGAACGCGAGCCTCCTCGGCTTCGATCACGGCCTTCGAAAGATTCGCCGTCTCCGGAGCGGCGAACATGGCGACCGTTTCAGCGGCTTCCCGTTCGGCGGCCATCTTTAACTGCGCTTCGGCCTCAAGGCGCTTTCGCTCGGCCTCGGCCTTTTCGAATTCCTCGCGGCGCTTCTTTTCGAGTTCACGCTCCCACGAAAGGAGTTCGCCTTTTATATGGGCTTCCGCCTGGTCGAGCGGCGCTTTGATCTCTTTCGCGTAGGCGTTCACGCGGTCCACCATATCGTTCAAAGGCTTGACGATCGCCTTGCGGCGGTCTTCGATCTTTTTCGCGTACTCCTTAACTTGCTTCGCGGTAGTAATGGCGACGGCGCTTTGCTCGGCGCTTTTAACCGCGATAGTCTTCACCGGGCCGACGAAGACGGAGACTTCCGCTTTGAGTTGATCGAATTCTTTCAGCTCGTTCATGCTGACCTCCGCGAAAGTTCCTCGAGAAGCGAGGCCATTTCATCGTCCGTAAGTTTGTCGGGCGTTTTCTTATAGGCCGTGGACATCATGGTGGCGAGGACCTGGTTCGTCATCTTCAGGCGAACGCGCTCGGCGTTGATGAGCTTCCCGAGTTCGGATCGGGATAGCTTCGGCTTCGCATCGAAGAGCGATCCGGAGTCGGCCATCGCGAATTCGGCGGTCTCGGGCTCGTCTACGGCCGGGCCGTTCTCGAGGCTCACGATATAGGCCGACGCCTCATCGATGAACCGTTGAACCTTCACGCGCTTCTCGGGGTTCGTCATGTCGATCATGGACTTCGCTTTACCGGCGAGTTCGTTTTCGCGCTTCTCAACCTCGGCCATGAGCGCCTCTTTGCCGATCCGCTCGCAAAGTTCCTCGATTGAAAGCTTCGGGTAAGATCCGAAGTCGATCCGGTATGGGCCGTCAATCACGCCGTCGGCTTCCGTCGGTTGGTGCTGGCTCGCGGAATGGTTCGCCGAAGACGAGGCTTCAATCGCGCCCTCCTCTTCGTGCCCGTAGACGCCGCCTAAATCGTTCGGGAATGCCATCCGGAGAGCCGCGCACTCGGCGACCTTCTTGATCATGGTCTCCGGCATCTTCCGCCAGATCGGGGAAGTCCCCTGATACTCGGCGAGGGAAACTTCTTCGCGCGCGGGATGCTCCCAGTCCTTCCGGTGAACTTCCGCCCATGCTCCGAGCAGTTTTCCCGTCGCGTCCTTAATCGTTCCGCGTTTGATGCCCGCGAAAACGCCCGTGCGCTGAGCGATCGAACGGAACCCTTCGATCCCGACGACGATGGAGCCCGGGCTATTCCCGTACTTCACGAAATGAATCTGACCCGGAGTAAGCGGGTTCAGGCCCATCGCCTGAGCGCGGTAAAGGAAAAGCTTAAACTCGTCTGGAGTCGCGCCCTTTGCGACGGTGTCGAGAAGTAGTTTTTCCTGCGCGGGCGTGAAGGCCGGGACCTGGGAATCGGGTTTCAATGCGACTGCGTTGGACATACTGCCTCACTTTTCTTTAAAAGGTACTCATCGATCATTCGAAGAATCTGGCGATCGGTTCCGGAGATTTCGCGACGACCCCAGATAATCGTGCGGATCATCGCGAGGATTTCGTCGGCGGTCATTCTAGCCGTGCTCCGTTGGATCTTCGATCTCAGGTATAGGTCGGCATATTTCACAGGCGCATTCGTTCTCGTGGTAGTGCGGCGGAACGGGGAGGCCGAGAGCGACGAATTGTTTCCGAACTTGGAGACGGGCGAAGTCGAGCGTGACTTGCGCGTGAAGGTTCGCTTCCTGAGCGCGGTAGAGCGCCGAGGTCACGGCGGACCCCGTGAAGGTCGGGACGCCGTCCTGTTCGAGCGCGTTCACGGCCGATTGAATCGCCATGACCGTCGAGGTCGCCGCGTTCCGCGCTACGAGCGCGAAGTCGGCGAGGTTCCGAAGGGCGAAAAGCTGTTTATCGAATCGGGCCGGATCGCCGTGAAAGCGGCCGGACTCGATCGCCTTCACTGCGGCGGCGACGGTAGGGACTGACTTCAGTTCGGACACGTTCGACATGATGAACTCCTTAGGGCGCGAGAGAGCATTCGCGTCAATAAGCTTGACGCGTAGTACTAAAAACTTTATATGGGCGTCAGGCGGTTTTCTTGGTCGCGGGAAGAGGCTCATTCGCCATTCGAATGGCCTCTTCTTTTTCGCATCCTAGAGCTTTGGCGAGCTGATAGGCGGCGTGTGAACTCGGAATCCGTTCATTGATCCATCTCCGAATCGTCTTCGGTGACTTCCCTACTTTTTTCGCAAGTAGGCCGTAGGTATCCGCGCCCTTCAAGGCTTGGAACTCTTCGACCATTTGCTTGAGCGTCTTACCCATGACCAAAAATTAACCCAGTTGGGTTAATTAGTAAAGACAATTTTTCCCATATTGGGACAAATTTTTACGCGGTTCGCGGGTAAAATGTAAATGATGGAAAGACTTAGGGAAATCTTCCTTAAAAACATCGTAAGCGAGGCCGAGAAACAAAGGCTCGATTATAAGGACGTCGCGGACCGCGCGGGTTTGTCCCGGTCTGGGATATATAAAATCATGAACGGCCAGCGGGAGCCGGGCTTCGACAATATCGACCGGATCGCGATCGCGCTCGGAGTCTCTCCCCATTCGCTACTTTTAGAGCCCGGAAAAGCCCCTCGGATCACCGCCCGCGAGGCGCTCGAAGCGCTCTCCGACTTCATAGAAAAAACGTCCATTACGCCGCACGTTCCAAGCCTAGATCCGGCGACCGAGGGAAGCCCGGGCGTTCGCGAGCTAATCGACACCGTCCGAAGCTACCCCGACCTTGTCGAGGTCCTTCTTAACGTCTCCAAGCGGTACGTTCGTAAAGCCTCCACCGAGCAAGCGAAGACCCGCCGGGGCTAGAGCCTTTTGACACTTTAGCCATCCCATCACTCGAATCAGAGTCACGATAAGCTCTTCGATTTCGTCCTGGGTTGGATCGTTCATGAATGCGCATCGGCATTTGAACGCGGAAAGGTGAATCGTATTACGTTTTCGTATTACAGATACCGTGATGTCTAACTTCTAAACGAGGTCGCGCTTCCTAGGGACATGGTTAATCGACGCGAAGCGAACCCACTTTGAGACGTTTCCGCCCGTGTACTTTTTCGCATGACTTGCGAGGCGCTTAATTTCCTCTGACGAAAAGCGCACCGAGATCGGCTTCGCGGTTTGTTTCTTTTTCTCTTTTAGTGCCACCGGCTTCTCCCCCTGAATCTCGTCAGGAACCCTATTAATCATGTGGTTTTCGCCTTTCGTTTACTGGGGCCGGATGTCCGAACTCAGCTAGGGTCGGATAGTGCAGAATAGCACGATTCCGAGCGAATTGCCCTACATCCATATATTCCGTTAGCGGCCTACTTTGTCACGTAGAAACGTAATACGGTTTTGTCATACGTCTACGTATGACGTCGATGCCATGAATGGTGTGATCAGCCTAAACATTTTGAAAACTTTAGTTAGCGTTCACACATTCTTAGGCTTCACATTCCCGAGTAAGAAGATATCTTGACTACTTGAGTCACGGGGCGGAATATCTTTGTATGACAAAAAATTTAGCTCTCGCCGCTCTCGTAGGCCTCTCGTCTTGCACTACGGCCCAGTTACTTCCGACCGATCAGCGCCAGGTCGCTTTCGTCGATCAGACCTCTGTGAAAAAGGCGGAGGCCTATAAGCGCGCACTCGCCTACCTCTCGAAGACCTATAAAGACGCGAATCACGCGATCAAGGTCCGGGACGAGTCCGGAGGCCAGATCGTCGCCGACGGAAACGTGGAATGCGACGCCTTCAAGGGCGGTGCTCTCGACGGCGCGATCTATACCCTGAAGTTCAATCTCGATTTCCAGGCGAAGGATAACAAGGTCAGAACCTCCTTCGAAAACCTCGAGGTCACCACGCCCTCAGGCGGAGGGATGATCGTGAACGCCGGAAGTCAGATCAGCGGACCCGAAGGGCTCGCCAAAGCGAAGGCATGCGTTGAGCCCGTCCGAGCTGCGCTCGCGAAGGCCGTAGCGTCCGAAGCCGTGGGATCGAACTGGTAGGCTAGACCGGCTTCTCGTCTTTCAACTGGAAGTGATCGGCATCGACGAGATGTTTAAAACTTCCGCCCCACGTGATCGGCGCGCCCTGGTCTTCTAACCAGTTCGCGATCTGGACATAGAACCCCATGCGGAAGGTCGCAGTCCCGTCGTCCTCAAGGCTAAAAATATCCATCGCGCGCGCGCAGGGATTCCCGTCCTTCATGACGTTGTGTTTCGAGTTTGGCCATTTTAGAAAGCTCGCGCCTTCCTTGACCATCTCGTCCTGTTCGTCCTTCCCGCGAAAGACGTGGCAAAGGTGAGCGGTCGGGAAGGCTTCCTTCACGCGGTAAAACCAAAATGAAATAAGCTCGTCCCCGCCCTCGAGCATCTTCGCGCATCCGTCGCAGGGCTTTCCGTTTACGTGCGTTTTCATTTGCACCCCTCGAGGTAGGCCGGGAGTTCATCGTTCCGGAAGCATGAGAGCATTCCGCGCGAAGCGCCCCACGGCATATCGGACGCGACCCCCTGCGCGGAGGTGCATTTAAAGACCCCGTCGTCAGGGTCCGGAAGACAGTTTCCTATCGACCGGACCCTGGGCGACGACGTGGAGCAAGCCTGGAGGTACAGAAACAGGCCGCTAACGAGCCATCGCAGCTCTGATTTTCTGAGAAGCATTCGTGATTTCCTCCGACTTTTTCGCAAGCTCGGCAGCGGTAAAGGCGGCTTTAGTTTCGAGCCTTACTCGGTGTGACTCCATCCAACGAAGGACGATGTCTCCAATCGCAGGGATCAGAATCTTCTGAACCATGGGCGACGCGATGAGGTTCCCGATGAAGACGAGGAGCCCGGTCATTTAGGCGGCAGGCGGCGCGGGTGGGTTCGAGAGCGCGTCGAAAAGCTTCTTGATCCCGTTCTGAACGAGTTGAAAGATGCTGTTCGCTTTCACGGCCGGGATATAGGCGAGCGCCTCGGAGATGGCGAGCAGAGCGCCTAAGATTGCGACGGCATGGGCTTGAATAAAAACGATCATACGAGTCCTTTCAGTTACGGTTTAACGATTACTTTCCCGAGTGGTTGTTTCGGAAGGTCTTCGACTTTTACGGGCGTTGGCGCCCTTGTGAACGGAGCTTGTTCGGGTTCGTTATCTTCGGCCGAAGTCGGGGCGATCATTTTCTGAAGGTTGGCGACGCCACGGAGTGCGTCTTTTAAAAGCTTTTCTTGGGAGCGCAACTGGCACGAGATATTAACGCCCTGTCCAAGGACGGCTTCAGTGACATCTAGCTTGGACTTTTCAACCTTCTCTTCGAGCGCCTTCGTTCCCTTTTTAAGGGACTTCATTTGCATGTAAAAGCCCGCGAGAATCCCGCCCACGGCGATCCAGAAACTTCCCCCGCCCATCTGGAAGCCTTAGGCGGAAGGGATTTGATCGACCGCGGCCGGCGCTTCGGCGACTTTCTCGGCTTCAGGGGCCGGAGCCTCCGGAGCGGGCGCCTCGACGATAGGCATTTCGACCGGAGCGAGAACCGGAATGGAAGCGACGCCCGCTGCGAAGCCGGCGGCGTAAAGGTTTTCGCAGATGGCGACGAACTGAGCCTTGATTTCTTCGTTCATTGTGACCTCTCCTAAAGACGTTTTCGTGACTTCTTTAGTCTCGGAGGAGGCCTGTAACGGGTCAAACCGGGGCGGATTCGAAGGCGTGACCCAGGAACTTCTCGTAAGGGGGCTTTCGTTCCTCGTTCGGATCGGTCGGAGGCGGAGGTGTAACAGTCTCGTATGGCCAGGCGGCGAGCTTCTTTCCGTCCATGCTCATAACGAGTTCACGGTAGGCCGGAGCCATAGAAGGCTCGGTGCGCGGGTCAAGCGGCCCGACCTTTTGGCCTGGCTTATTCGGGTCGTCGTCCCCTGGTTGAAGGTTCGGCGTGATCTCGGCCGGTGGATGCCAACGCATGATGCTCACCTTAGGCGACGTAGCGTCGAGGATAACTTCGAACTCGACCCCACGGTTCCGCTTCTTCCATTTCTCGAATTCGGAATCTTCGACGTAGTAAGCGGTTATCTCAGACGGCTCGCATCCGAAGTGATTCGGAAGGAACTGAAGGAAATCGTCCTTCAGGGAGTTATTAAAAATCTCGCGGTTCCCTACTGCTTCGACGATGAACATTTCGACTCCTTATCCAGTGAAGAGACTGGCGGTGTAAGAATAGTTTCCGGTTCCCGAGATCACGGTTCCGGTCGGAACCCATAGACCCGCAGAGACGGCATTGTAAGCTTTCGCCGCTGCGTTCGCGAAGATCGGATCAACGGCGTAGTTTGTTTTGACCGTGTAAGTCGTGGCGGCCGCTGCATCGCCTCCGGACGCGATCCTTCCGAACTCGGGAGTCAAAGTAGCCGTTGCGTTCGTAGTGACGAAAGTCGATTCACTCCGCCAAGTCGTAGGACTGGCGCTCCCACCCGCCAGGGTTCCATATATCGGGTCGCCGTTAATCATCCAAAGGTTCCCGATGCCACGAGCGAGCGCGTTCCAAGCCGCGCCGTCAGACGCTAGCGCCGTCGTTCCGTCAAGGGTTATCGTTCCGCCGTTCTTACACGAGATCGTGACCCATGCGAAGTTGTTCGCCGGTATCGTGTAAGATCCGGAGTTTCCCTTTTGAACCGAGTTTGGCTTTCCGTTAAATCCGTAGGTTGCCGATGGCATCTATGACCTCTTTAAGTTTTCACGTATTCGAGCTGCACGTCGAACCCGTTGCCGAGCGTTTGAACTGAAACGATGTCGAGGCGAAGCAGGTCACCCGCGAGAAGAGCCGTCGTGGAAATGACCGCGTTCGTAGAGATTCCGTAATCACCGATTGAGTAAAGCACGGACGGTGTCGTCGAGAAAATCGAGGTCCACGCGCCCGCGCCGCGCTTATAAAGGATGTCGACGCCGGTCGTTCCCGAAGTCCCTGCCGTTTTAATCATGAGGCGCGCGGCGGTGAGAGTAAGGTTAAAGTTCAGACGGTCGATCATGACTTCGGTCTGAGCGCCGCCGTAACGCCAGTATTCACCCTGAACCACGAACTCGAGCGGGCGGTAGGAATTCAGAGCGGTTTCTAAGACTGCGATCCGGGATTCGTGGTCGGAGAAGTCGCCTTGAATCTTGACCATTAAGTCCGTTTTAACGGGCTTACCCGGGAGTACTTCGGTGGAATTAATCGCTACGTAAGACATGATTCGCTCACCACTGGAGGTTTACCCCTACGGAGTTCGGGTCATTGCTCTGCATCCCGTAGGTGTCCGTTATGTACCCATTGACTGACTTATCGTTTTCGGAGGCCTGGCTATAGTCTAGCGCGCCCGTTGCAGTGATGCATGCGACCCGGCTAAACGCGTTCGCTAGGTCATCGAGTTCAATATCGGAGTCGGAGATCGACTTCGATGCGCTCTGTACGGCCGCGATTTTATGGGTCGAGGTCGAGCCTAGGCGCGTGTAAAACTTCCGGTGACGGATCTCGACCCGGTCGTTCACCTGAAGCCTAGCGCCCTGGAGCTTCGTTTGAAACTTAACGACGGAGGAGGCGATCTCGGAAATCATGGCGTAGCGCGCGGCGAATATCGTGGCCGATGAGTCGTCAGAAAGCGCGGCTTCGATCGTCGTTTCCTTGATCGTCTTCGCAAGGTACTGAGCGGCGTCCGACGTTGCCGTGGCCGTGGAATAGATCGGGCCGCCCGCGATCGGGTCGTATTCCTTTTTCTTGTAATTGACGTTGATCTTCTTCGCCATGTTATCGGACTTCGAGTCGATCTTGAAACTGAGGATGTCCCCCTCATGGAGCGTCGACATCGAGGCGGGCTTCTCCGGATCAAAAATCGTGTATTCAAGGAGGAAGTCCCGGCCTTGGATGAGTGAACCGAACACGCTTTGATTAATGGCCGTAATCGAATCCCGGAGCGTCGGGACTTTGGAGTCAGAGAACACGGCCGGGATGACAAGCGATACCCGGTGCTCCGACGTGCTTTCGGCCGTAGTGAAGGTCGAGGCGCTGATACTGGATGAGAGCCCGGCCCGGATAAGGAGATCTTTCACGACCTGCGGGGCCTTGACGATCATGTTCCCGGTCGTCGTCCCGTCGATCGTGACGCCTAAGACGTCGCAGGAAAGGACCGTTTTACCCTCGTTATAATACTCCGGGTTTTTCGCGTAGGCGATATCCGTCTGGGTATAGGTCGCGGCGACCCGGACCCGGAGCGACGTGTCGGAATCGACGGCGAGAACTTGTACCCATACCGACTGGCCGTTGCCTAAGAGCCAAGAACCTGGAACGAGTTCGGCCTTGAAGAACGTGCCCGAGCCCGTCACCGTTCGGCTACCCGAGGTGAACGTAAGGGTTCCCGAGATCGCTTGAATCGGGGCAACGTTAAACTCGGCCGTCTTCGTGAGGGTGAGCGTTCCGAACGCCGCGCTATACGTGTAATCCCGGTTTAGGACGAGCGTCCGGTTCCCGATCTGAACCTGCGAAATTGCCGGACGGGTCACCGTGGCCCCGATCGCGGGCACGTTTAAGAGAGTCGTCGTGAACTGGATTTTAACGGGCGTAATTCGTTTCACGGTCGTATTCTCGGCGCCCACGACGAGCGCGTCTCCGGCTTGAATATCCTGCATCGAGGCGACGGTGACCTCCGAGAGGGAGTCGGCGGCCGTGACGGTCGTCACCGGCTCCCGGAGCGCGTGGCCCGCGATAATAAATTTCCGGTTCATGTAATTCTTCGGAAGCTTAGGCCTGATCGAATACGCCTGTCCCGAGACGGTGAGGGAATCGAACGCCTGGGTAAGAGTCGCATTCAAGTCATCGGTCACGTCTTTGACGACGAACGCTTTCGCGTAGGTCCCGAAGAAAAGCTCATCGTTTGGGCTAAGGTCGTTTAGAAACGTCGTCCCGGTTCCGACGATGCTTAGGCTCCCGTTCGTGAGCGCGATCGTTCCCGTGAGGGGATAAGAAGTTAAGACCTGATCAATATTCGTAGGGCGGTTTCCGTATACGTACCCGTAAAGAAGCCTTTGCTTTGCGGCTAAAATATTCGACGGCGCACGAACTCCGGCCACGGCCGAGATGAGCGATAACGGCACCGGGGCGCGGAGTTCGTTTAGAAAGTCTTTCAGATTGAACGTGACCATCGTTTCGTCGAACTGCTTCGACTCGATCCGGCCACGGTATATGATCTTTGCTTCGGTGATCGGGAGCGCGCGGTTCCAAGAATAAATGAATACGCGCTGGTTCTCGAAATAGACCTTGTCGTATCGGTTCGCCCAGAACGTCTGATCGTTAAAGAACGAAACCGACCCACTCCCCTCGATCGCTACGCCTAACTGATAGTGCGTGTCGAGCGATACTCCGAAAGATGACGAGGCGCTTAGGAGCGGAACCCACTCGACCGCGAAACCCGTCGAGAGGTCGTTCGGTTGATAGACGCCGCCGACGTTCGAAAAGAAAAGCCGGTATATGAGCCCGATGAAGAGGCTATTCGGGTTCACTCCTCCGGCGGCCCACACGTAAAGCGTCTTTGCGTTTCGGTCGAGGAAGTAGGTCGAGGCCGAAAGCGCGGCGTAGCTTGCGGCGGCCGCGTACCCCACTCCGGAATCCTCAAGCGAAACGATCACCGAGAAGTCTACGCTCGTTAGCTTATAGATCGACCCTACGTCCGCGACCCATCCCATGAGGCGCTTCGAAGCCTCAAGAACGACGAGCCCGATTTTCTCGGACTTAGAAAGGCCCTGATAATCGGAGTAGACCTGGATTCCTGACAACGGGTCTCCTTAGCCTTGGGAAGTGATTGCGATACAGTGATTGATCGCAGAGTTAGATAGCGTCCCGCCCGTATCCGTTCGGAACGTAAGTAAGTCTCCGCCGTTTAGATACACGCCGCCCGCAAGCCCGTAGACGTTAGTAGACGCCTGTGCGCTCTGGACAATCGTTTTCTGAACTCCGTTAACGTATATATAGGCGTCGCGAAGCGCGGAGGTAGAATAGAAGAGTCCGCCCGCGACGTTGTACCAACCCGCCCTCGGGGCCGTGAACGTAGTACCGTTCCAAGCGCCGTGCGAATCGACCACTTTAGTAGAGAAATCGATGTTCGTTACGTTCGCGGTGAGTGCCGTTCCCGCGTTCCCCGTGTATTGGCAGTATATTTTTTCAGAGGCGGCGACTTGGGCGGGGCCGGAGAGGCGAAGGATGGAAAGAGAGTACTCAGTGGTTGCGGCATCTAATGTCGAGCTTGCGCTTCCAACCACCGTTATAGTGTCGCCCGCCTTACAAACGGTCGTCGTTGTCGGGCACACGCTGATGGAAGCTCCGGCTCCCGTCCCCCCTGTGTAAGCGGTCGTAAGCGCGGTGCCGTTTTTCTTGATAGCGTAGTTCGCTCCGGCCGCGACGTTGTTATAAATTGTCGCAGCGATTACATAGGTTCCGGCAACCGGGATTGTATACGTCCCTGCAGAAAATGCGCTGTGGGAGTCGTATAGGACGTTTGTAAACGGAAATACCGATCCGCCAGTGTAAGCTCCGCCCGCAATGTTGTTAGCGAAGGCCGCACACACACGCGTATCCGTATCGGATGAGAGGACTTGGGAGGTGCCCCAGCCGGCGATCTTAAGCGTGAACTGGACGTTCAGTACTTCACCACTTATTCCGACGTTGTTACCCAAAGCTGCCGTATATAAGTTCCCAGTGGCTCCTTGGGAAATATAAACGGCGGTGGTGGAAAGATCCTTGCGGTCGATAATTGGCCACGGACCGACGTTTATTCCGGCGAAAGTCTGAGCCGCAGAAGAAGCGCGGGCTGCATACCCGAACACATTGCTTGATGCAGTGGCCGATAACTGCGCGGTGTCGATGACAAGTCCAGCTGGTAAAGAAACTGTCGCGTTTACTGCAGTCGCCGTTCCTAGAACAAAACTACCCTGAACTTGGAGAGAATCCCCGTCCCTGCGCCAGTACATATTAGAAGTCGCTACGGTGCCGAATCCCGTATAGGTCGGAGTGTAAGCTTGCCAGGCAGTTATAACCGCCCCGGCATTGTACGTGTTCGGAGCCACCGAGAATTGATCGAACCGAATTGAGTACGCGAGCGCGGATACCGAAGCCGTGTGAACGATCAGGCGATAACTCGTAGAGTTCGAAGCGGATTGAAAGGACGCCTTGATCGACTCAGTTCCGGTGGAATTTAGAATCGAGTAGCCGCTCGGTTGAATCAGAACGCTGTTAGTTACGTCGTAGACCCAGACGGTCATATCGCCGTCTACGTAAGTTCCCGACGCGATCTTGTAGAGCGCCGTGATCGTCATCGGCTTGGATTGGTATCCAGCGTCTATCGTAAACGGATACGAAAAGCCTTCGCCCTGGCGGTTCGCTGCGGACTTAGTCCAAAGGAAGTTTTGCGGACCTACGAGAGAAGAGTCGGTCGATACGGCAAACGTGGAAGCGGGCGATCCTCCAGTTCCGTTTACTGGAGAAGTTCCCGCTGCGTTCGCGTAAGCGGCCCACGAACCAATCGCAGATCCGTCCGAAGCGGAAATGTAATTAATTATGCTTGAGGTCGACGTCGCTCCGGCCGAACTTGAGGCAACGTCCCAGGTTCCCGCAGTCGTACCGATTGCGGTTACCGTAAAGACAGTTTGAGCGGCGGCGGCGACCGTCGAAATAAGCGTCCCGCCGTTCGCGTTAACTGTAACGATTCCGGTCGATCGGTTTAAAACGCTAAACGACTGTCCCACGGTGAGGGTGGTAGCGTCCGGCATGACGACCGTCTGGGTCGAAGTTCCCGTGAATTGTTGGATATAAGAGCTTCCCACGGTGAGGGTCGTCGTACCGGCCGCCGTGACGGTGCTCGTAAAGCTTTCAATCAGATTATTGATGATCGCGTTTTTATTAGTGTCCCGCTTCACGATCGCGGAAGCCGTCGCCAGGTTAGTTGCGGCGTTCGCAAGCGTGGCTCCGGCGGCCACGTTAGCGGCCGAATATGATGCGACTTGAGCGACGGTGTTAGATCCTGGCGCCCCGGTAACATCCCCAGCGAGAGTAATCCCAGCGCCCGAAGACGAAAGGTCCCAGGTTCCGGCCGCCGTCCCGATCGCGGTTACCGTGAAAACCGCCTGAGAGGAGGCCGCTACAGTTCCTGCGAGACCGCCGCCGTTCGCGTTTACCGTCACGATTCCCGTGGACCGATTGAGGACGCTGAAACTATGCCCAAGCGAAAGCGTCGTGGCATCGGGAAGGACTACGATCTGGGTCGTCGCGCCCGTGAATTGCTGCGTATACGCGCTCGAAGCCGTGAGCGTCGTCGTTCCTGCAGCCGTGACCGTCGTGGCGAATGACTCGACTATATTGTTGATAAGGACGTTTTTATTCGCGTCCCGCTTCATGATCGCGGAAGCCGTGTTTAAATTCGTGGCCGCGTTAGCGAGTACCGCGCTCGCAGCTACGGCGGCGGCGAGCTGTCCACCCACCTGGGCGACGGTATTCGATCCCGAAAGCCCGGTAACATCCCCGGCGAGCGATACGCCGGCCCCAGAAGACGAAACATCCCATACGCCGGGCGAGGTTCCGACCGAGGTACAAGTGACGATGACCTGGGAAGCGGCCGGGACCGCGATGACCAGTCCCCCACCGTTGGCGTTCACGGTGACCGCGCCCGTGGAGCGGTTCAAGATACTGAAGCTCGCGCCTATCGAAAGGGTCGTCGCGTCCGGGAGAACGACCGTTTGAGTCGTCGTCCCGGTAAACTGCTCTAGGTATGCGCTCGTCGAGGTGAGTGTCGTCGTACCGGCCGCCGTGACGGTGGACGCGAAACCGAAGATGAAATTTCCGATCGTAGGAGCGGCGGAACTCGAAAACCCATCGCTAAAATCGAGTACCCGCATTTAACCTACCCCCATGGAAGCTTCCTTGCTTTCCCATAACTCTAAATCGAACTCTGCATTCGCGCCCGCGTTCGGGGTGAAGGTCGAGGGAGCTTTCCGCAGGTCGTAAGCGTTGACCCATCCAAAGTAGGCGCTCTCCGAGAACGTGTATCCGCTCGCGACGACCGCGATCCGGTAAACCGTCCCGGCCCTGAGAAACGAATTCATGTAAAACCGCTGATACCCGTGCCAGTAGTTCCCGCTCCCGAGTGACGCGATCGTCATGGAGGGCGAGGTCTCGACCAGGTTCCTATTCCCGTCCCAGATCTGAACGGTGAGGCTCCCGGCCGGAGCGAGCCAGCGCATGAGGTGCGGGCGGATCGCGGCTAACTGAAGCGGCTTCGAGCCGACCGTGATCGTCTGGTAAAGGGAGGTTCGAACTTCCTCGACGAAGAGCTTCATTAGAAGACCTCCGCGAACTGAAGCGAGTACTGGAAGTAGTTACCGGCCATCTGCATCCCGGTCGGAGTGCCTTGGAAGGTCCCGTATAGGACGTAATGGTTCGGGCTGTACGCCTCGCCGAGTGGGTCAATGCATACGGTGATCGGGAGCGTGCGGCCGGTCGTTCGGTACATGGTATCGAGCGCCTTCGCGTTCGTGTAATTGAGGCCGAAGAGTTCCA
>JAYVXM010000244.1:0-6393 GCA_043785205.1 Bdellovibrionales bacterium | reverse complement strand
CGTGGACGAGGTCGTTGTGGAGATCGCTTACGATCTGGGCCCGGGTGAGCGAATCCGAGCGGAGTACTTTTTGGGCGTTCGTTCGGTGCCACCCGTAGAGATGTCCAGTCCGTGAGGACGAACTGCCGCGCGCGAGCAGCGTCGCGATCCGAAAGTCCACGTCGGCCGGAAGCGCTCGAATCAACGCGTCGACGCTCGCCGCGATGGCTCCGCGCTCGCCGCGACGGTCACCGGAATCGTCGACCACGAAGAGAAGGTCGATCTTTTTCGTGACGACCGCCGCCGGTTGGCGATAACGATCGAGGTAACACCCGAGTGAAGGCGCCGGCGTCGGTACCGCGAGGACCTTCGGGAGGTCGGGCGTGAAGGCGGAGTCGAGGGCGGAGACCGCGGTCGGAGGCGCGTTACAGCCGCAAAGGGAAAGAAGTGCCCCGACCCAACCGGCTTGGAGACCGGAGGACTTCCGCACGCTTCGAAGCGAAGGGGGGGGGCGCCACATCAAGGTTTTACTCACTCTCCTCTGATTTTCCGCTTCGGGGACGCGGCGCGCTATCTAAATCGGTTTAATTCTTAATAATTAATATAAATGTATAATATTATTATATTTTACTCTATACTCTTTTGATTGATAACGGACGGAAATGGAGTCCGATTTCGCACCCTTTTCGCCCCGAAATAAAGCGGTTAAGGTGCTGGCCAACCCATGAAAACCATCGAGCACCGTCGCCACGCCACCCGCACGAAACCGTCCCCTCACCTGAACGCCGACGGCGTTCGCACGGCCCGTTCGGTCGGCGAGCACGCCGGGCCGTTTGCCCGCGTGGTTACGAGCCCTAAAAAGCGCGCGATCGAGACCGCGGTGGCGATGGGATTCGCGATCGACGAAACCACGTCCGTGTTGAAGGACGTTCCCGAGGAGCTAAATGCCTTCGTACCCTACGACGCCGGATTCGCCGCCTTTTACGCGTCGATCGCGAAAACGCCGCACGCGGAACGTTACCTCCGAAAGCTGCGCGCCCTTTTCGAGCGCGAACTCGAAAAAGTTCCGGACGGCGGACGACTCCTCGTCGTCAGCCACGGCGGCGTCGTAGAGTGGAGCGCGCTCGCTTGCCTTCCCGAAATGGCGAAAGCCCTCGGAAATCCGATCGATAAATGCGAAGCCATTGAAGTGACGTGGGACGACGGGCAATTCCGCTCCGTGAAAGCCCTTCGCCTCCACGACTGAGGCGCCGTGTTCGACTACGGCGATGAAAAGCGGCGCTCCGAAACGCGCGACCTCGAGCTCGGATTCCGAATCGCCGAGACCGAGGCGGAGATCCGGGCCCGCCTCGCGACGGATCGCGGGGAGATTAATCACCAAACCTGGGCCCACCTCTCTCCCCAGATTTTTCAAACGCCGTACGCCGAGCTCGCACGCGTCGTCGCGGAAGTCGACCCGAACTCGAATATCCCGCGCTGGGCCGATCTCGGCGCCGCCTATGGGCGACTCGGAATCGTGCTTTCCGAACTTCGTCCCGCGGCCGAATTCGTCGGGATCGAACTCGTCGCGGAACGCGTTCGTGAGGGGCGCCGGGTCTACGCGGCCCTCGGCCTAGATCCCGAAAACCTCCATTGCGCGAATCTCGCGAAATGCGATCTTCCCGATGTCGACCTCTACTTCATTTACGATTTCGGCACGCGAACCGAGACCGCAATCGTCCTCGAGGGGATTCGCCGTCGGGCCGCACGGAAGCCGATCGTCGTCGTCGGCCGCGGGCGTGGGATCCGCGACGCGATCGAGCGTGAACACCCGTGGCTCGCGTCCATCACTCCGCCGGTCCACTTTCCCCACTGGTCGGTCTATCGTTCGGGATGAGTCGAATGCCGATCAACGCTCCCGCGATCAGGCAGCCGGCCGCCAAAGCTTCCCGTGGAGTCGGTCCCCGTCCGTCGTAGAGGAATCCGAACGCGAGCCCGAAGATCGCCTCGAAGACGAGTAACATTCCGAGCGCGCCCGCGGGCAAGACGCGCGAAGCGAAATTCCAAAGCACGCCCGCGATCCACGCCCCCGCGACCCCCATGAATCCGGTCCAGGCGAGGACCCGCGGATTTCCGACCGCGGCGATAAATCGGTCCGCCGCCCGCTCCCGCTCAACGACGAGGAAAAGCGCGAACGCGGTCGCGCCCGCCGCCATCCCGAGCACGCCCGCCCAATCGAGCGGCTTCCACTCCGAATTCCGCTTAAGAAAAAGCGCGTTCCGAACGGCGAACACCGTCCAAAGCGCCAGCGCCGAAAGCGTGGCCACGAGTCCGAGAACACGCTCGAGCGGCGTTCGGGCGAGCAGCGCGGAATACGCGGGCCCGAAGAGCTCCATCGGCACAAGCACCCCCCCGATGGCGATGAGGGCGATCGGTAGGCCGAGACTCCGCCAGCGCGCGACGGGGGTCGAGGCGAGGAGAATCGTCAGCGGAAGCAGGGCGATGATCGCGGTCGCGAACGGCACGCCGATCCCCTGCACTCCGATCGCGAGCAGGGCGTAGTAAAGACTAAATCCACCGAGCGATAGCCCGAGCGCGGACCGAATCGCCGCGGGGGAAAGACGGGGGAGCGACTTCCGGCGAAAGAAGAGCGCGATTCCCGAGGGGAGCGCAAAAAAGAAAAATCGAAAAAACGCGAGCGTGGCCGGAGTCGTCTCCGGAAGGGCCCGCGGAGCGACGAAGCTCACGCCCCAACACGCGCCCGCGCCGATCGCCGCGATTACGGCGAGGCGCTTTTCGGTACGTGTAGGTGGGCCGGCCATGCTAAAAGAATCCTCCCGGGGACGCGTCGGACTTCATGGCGATCCTTAGACGCTGGATTCCAGCTGCCGGAGGATCTTCCCGAATGTCGTTTCCGGATACGTCTCGATCAGAACGGGTTTTCGCAATGTCGGGTGCATGAACTCGAGGCGAATCGATGAAAGCGCGATCCGTTTCATGCCGAAATATTTCGAGGCTTCGCGCTGCTCGTCGGTTCCGTAGTCCGGATCGCCGACGATCGGATAGCCCGCCTCCGCGGCGTGCCGGCGGATCTGGTGGTAGCGGCCGGTCTTCGGCTCGCACTCGATCCACGAAAATTTTCGGCCCGGCTCACCCTCGACGCCGGAATCCGTTTCGAAGCGGCCTCGCGTACGAAATTTCGTGAGCGCGCGTTGGGAAGCCCCCGACTCTTTTTCCGAAAGCGGCTTCTTCCATTCCGCCCGGACCGGAGGATCTCCCCAGACGAGCGCCCAGTAGGTTTTTTTCACTTTTTCTTCGCGAAACATCTTCTGGAGAAGATTCGCGACGTCCGGCCGAAGCGCGAAGATAAGAAGGCCATCGGTCCCGCGATCAAGCCGGTGAACGGGGTGGATCTTCGCCTCCGCGAATTGCTTCTTGAGTACGTCGAACGCCGACAGACCGGTCTCGCCTTTTTCGTCCCGGTACGTCTTCATGCCGCTCGGTTTATGGATCACGAGGAGATCCCGGTCGCGGTGGAGAATTTTAAGCCGTGCCATGTCCGTTTCCTTTGATCGGTTTCGGGAATCCGAACGCGAGTAAGAGGGCGACGGCGCAAACGACGACTCCGAGTCGGTAGGCGTCCTGGTAACTTCGCACCGCGGCCTGAATCTCGCTCACTCCATTCCGCATGTAAATGCGTGATTGGTACTCGAGGACGCTTCCGAGGGAGGCGATTCCGAGGCTTCCGCCGAGCTGCTGGGCGAGATTCAGCATTACCGATCCGTTCGCAGATTTATGGGTCGGGATCGCTCCGAGGGCGAGCGAGGTGAGCGGGGTCACGAGGAGGCCGAGACCGATTCCCCGGATGATGACCGGGATCTGGATGCCCCAAAACCCGGTCTCCCCGGAAATGAACGTCATGCTGAGGAAAAATCCCACCAGGATCGCAAGCCCCGCGAGGATGAAGGGGCGCGAGCCGTACCGATCCGAACCCCGCCCGGAAAACGGGAAGATCACGCCGATGAGCGCCGCTCCGGGAAGGATCATGAGACCGATCCGGTCCTCCGAATAATGCTGAACGCGGGCGAGAAAAAGCGGCAGGAGGAACTGACCGCCGTAGAGGGCAAACGACCGGACGAGTCCGATCGCGATGGCGAGGCCGAAAGTCCGCGACTTGAAGAGTGAGAAATCGAGGACCTGATGCCGGGAACGAAGCTCGGAGACGAGGAACGTCGCGAAGAAGACGATCGAGGAAACGCCGCAAAGAAGCACCGTGCGCGAAAGGCCGTCCTGCTCGACCACCGATGCGCCGTAGAGAAGCGAAATGAGAAAACCGGAGAGGAGCGTGAACCCGAGAAAATCGAACGTTTTCCATGCGATCGGCGCCGTGATCTTATCCGGGCGGAGAATCAGCATCGTCGCGGCGATGCCGACGAGCCCGACCGGAAGGTTCACGAGGAAGATCGAGCGCCAGCCCGCGACCACGGTGAGGAAGCCGCCGAGCGGAGGGCCGAGGATCGGGCCGAGGAGAACGCCCGCCCCCCAAATCCCGAGCGCGCGTCCCTTCTCGTTCGCCGGAAACGTCTCGGCCAAAATGGACATCGCGATCGGCGTCATCGCGCCGCCCCCGAGGGCCTGGAGAATCCGGAACGCGATCAGGCTGTTCAGATCCCACGCGACTCCGCAGAGTAGCGAGCCGATGGTGAAGACGCCGAGACTCAGGAGGTAAAGTTTGCGGCCACCGATCTGTTCGCGCAACCAGCCGGTCACCGGCATGAGGACCGCGAACGCGATCATATAGACCGAAATCACCCACTGGACTTGGCTCACTGGCGCGCGAAAATCGCGCATCATCGCCGGGATACTCACATTCACGATCGTGGCGTCGAGTCCCGCGATGAGACTTCCGAGCATGAGGGTCCACAGAATCCACTTTCGGCGGCTCGCCGGCGGCTTTTCGTCGAATTTTTTTCTCGCCCGGCAGTAAAGCGTGGACGAAAGCTCGGGATTCACGCCGACTCCCGCGGCGGAAAGAAGAAGAGCCACGGCCGCGCGAAAAACGCCTTACGACTCGTCCGAAAGAGGACGGCCGCGCGTCGGAGGTTCGCGTTCCGGGCGCGAAGCGCGGTCATGATCGCGAGAAAGAAACTCACGCCGAAGTTCAGGGCGCCGATGACGAGAACGGTGGCGACGGATAAAAGAACTCCTTTCGCCGATCCGAGTGCCAGGTAAGAAAAAGTCAGCGTGCCGGTCGTCAGGGTCACGTGCCGGACGTCGAGCGGAAGGCCGAAGAAGTCCGCGACGATCGGCGTGCCCGCAAGCAAAAATCCCAGGAGGAACGAGCTCACGACGCCGGCGGTGTTCCGGACGATCGCTTCGCCGATCTGGTGCGCGCGCACCGACCCGAAAAGCTGCTTGAGCACCCGGTGCCCGCCGACGATCTCCTTCGCGCGAATGTAGACGACGAAGTTCTCCGCGAAGCCGGCGCCGACGCTCGAAACCCAAAGGATCACGCCGGTCAGCGCGGCGAAGATCACGACGCCGGAGTGAAAAAGGGAAACCGATTCGATAGCGGCCGCCGCCTTCGGCGCGGAATAGAACGTTTCGTGATGGAGCCCGCGCCAGATGAGGTCGATGACGATCACTGACGGCACGACGAAGAGGAGATTTCCGAGCACCGCAGCGAACTGGGCGCGCGAAATCCGGGCGACCTCCTCGGTGAATGCGACGCCTTCGACCGCAGGCGCGGCGATGGGGCCTTCCGATTCCGAAAGACGACCGGCGAGCGCGGCCGCCGTCATCGACGGCTGCTTCGTCGCGAGCTTCAACCCGAGAAAATGCATCACCGTGAAACTGATCGAATAGTTCAGACCGGCGTACATGAAGGCCATGAACGGGGGCGAGTGGGGACCGAACGATTTGAACATCGCCGTGAAGGCGGTCAGCACCCCCCCGCCGGCGGCGGCGAAAAAGAGATGTCGCCACTCCCGCCAGTTCGCGGTGAAATAATGTTCGCCCGATTGGCCGGTCCGTTCGACGACTTTCGTCGCGAGCAAGCGGAGGCTTTTCTTGAACACGAATCCGAAGTCCTCGTCGTACCGAAGGCCGGCGACGAGGTTTCGAAAGAGCAGGATCGAACGGATCCGGAGTTCCTTGCGCGTCGCGAGCGCCGCCTCGAGCGTCGCCGTCAGGTAGTCGATCCGCTCGAGATAAAGCTTCATTCGATCCATCTGGTAAACGAGATCGACGCTGACGCCGGATTCCTCGAGGTGAACTTTAACGCTCCGGATTTGGAGACGCCCGCGCTCGATTTCCTTGAGCACACCGGCGTACGCTTCCCGAACCTCCTCGGCGTCCCGGACTTTCGGGTCCCGACGCGCGAGGGCGGAGAGGGCGGCGAGGTTCGCTTCGAGGTGAAGAAACGGATGGGCTTCG
>JAYVXM010000243.1:0-6398 GCA_043785205.1 Bdellovibrionales bacterium | reverse complement strand
GAATAAGATCTGCACAACGGGAAAGATGATGTTCCGGATTTGATTCTGAAGATCCGGGTCGAAGCGCCGCTCGCCGTAAAGCCGCGGGTCATCCGGATTCGCGAAACCGAATCCGGTGAGGATATCGACCATTTCATTTCGGCTCAATTGCCGCCGGAGGGCCCGCGCGACCAGGATTCTCGTCGGGAGACTGTTCGTCTGATTCATCTCGCGGCCCCAGGCGTAGATCATTTCGTGAAGGAGGACCGTCTTCCGACTCAGGTCCGATTGCTTCGGGTGATTCATGAGACGGCCGTCGAGATCGAGACGAAGGGTACCCTTCGACTTCAAACCACTCTGGCGAGCGAGCGTCGCCACGAGGCAACTACGGCTATTGATTACGTAGTCGAGCTGACCCACGTCGAACGCCTGGGCGATCCCTACGGTCTCCGAATCCTCTCCGTAAACGGAAGTATGTTCGGCAAGTTTCCGAATTCCATCTTCGATCTCGATCGAAAGGATCGGAATCGCGTCCGCGAATCTTTCCGCCATCCGATGGAGAAACTCGGTGTTCGACTCGCCCTTCCGCGTACGGAAAAGCGGGACGCCCTTCTCGCTCGAGGAACCGATCGAGTCTAATCCGCCGATACTTTTCCGCGCTTCATAGAGGTCGAGCGCCTCGATCGACGTAATTTCTTTAAGAGCGGAGTTCGGAATGGCCCGGCGCTCGAGCGGAAGGCCGAGAATTTCGGTGACGATCTTCGCATCCTTGAAACACACGATCGCGTTTCCGCCGTGTCCTTCCTGCCCGGACGCATGGGCCCTCTCCGCGAGTAAAGCGGCCAAACAGGCGAGGGTCGCCACGATTCCGAGCCAGACGGCGCGGGACTGAAGTCCAGATCTCGTTTTTTCCATCCCAATATTCCCCCGAAAGATTATGCGTATTTCCCCTTAAAATTTACCGCTCTCTTCAATCGCGGTCGGTGACCGGAAAGAACGAGACCGAGAGCTGATAAACCTGATTTTTAGGACGGTCGTTCTCCTGGAGAAACGCCGTCAATTCCCGACGAAATTTTTTAATCCGACGCTTAGCTTCCGGAAGCTGACTCGCGTCGATCGCCATCGTCATCGAAGATTGATCCCGGCGTTCGAGCGGAGTCGACTCGATCGCGGCGAGCGCCTGTGTCAGGACCTGTTGTTGGAGGCGGCGGAACGCGACCGCCGTGAAGTCGTTTCCGATCGTCGAATAATTTCCGGGACTGAGCCGATACTTTCCGGATTCGGTTCGGATCAGCATCTGTAGTCGCTCAAGGCGTTCGAGAGCGAGTTCCGTTTCGACGCGGCTCACTCGTAATTTTTTCGCGATCCAGGCCGGGTCGTGGCGAAAATCCTTCAAAAGGAGAAGTTCCAGAATCGCGTAGTGATACCAGTCCGCGACGATGCGAAACTGATCCACCGCTAGATTCTGGAACTCTTGCTTCTTCGGTAACGTGCGCACTCCCGAACCTTTGTTCGCGCGTACGCGCTCGAGATACCCATCGGTCTCTTTCGGATCGAGCGAAAGTTTCGGGGCGGTTTTCAGGATCGTATTTTCGGTGACGTTCCGTTTTCCGGAAAGGAGCTTTGAGAGGTAGGAGGGCTCGAGTCCGAGCTGTTTCGCGAACGCGCGCAAGGAATAAGCGCGATTCGCTCGGCAACGCGCGACGAGCGTCTCGCGCAGGAGTTCGCGGAAGTGAGTCGGCATCGTCGCGGTCGTCGATTCGGTAACCAAAGTTTGCATCGTAGGCTCCACCCTTTTTCTTGATCGGGCGAGAGCCTAATCGCTGACATTCGGAAATTCCACCATTTTGGACACAGATTGTGTACCGGATGAAAATTAGCGAATTCTCGCTCCGTTCACGCGCGCGTTTTTTTTCCGCGCGTTTCGATCTTGAAATTTCGATTCGGGATACATCGCCGAAAAATCGAAATACGTCCCGCATTTTCGGAGATAGGCTTCGCTTAAAACGATACGGTTTTTTTTCAATAACTTGATTGGCGGACTCGGGAAAGCACGTCGGAAAATTTCGGTGAGGTTCTTCATACCGGTTAGATTTGCAAACTCGGCGCCGCGGCCGGGACGTGCGAAAGCCTCGCTTGGTCGCGGATAGCGAATATAGGTCGCGAACGACCTAGGTCGAATCACCCGAAATGACGGCTTTATCGGGCAGAAGGGGTCAATAGATTTTCTGCATAAAGAGCCGGTAGACTTGGTCGAGGTTCGCCGCCGCGATACCCGCCGCGACCGCGCGGACGTAGGCTTCCCCACGTTCCGAATACGGCAACAGTCCTTCGACGAGAATCGACGAATCGAGCGCGCCCATCGGGCCGGCGGATTCGCGCAGTTTCGCGCGGGTCTGGCGCAATTTCTTGAAAGCGCCGCCGGTATTTAGGAGGAGCACATAGCGTTTGATCGAACCGGTGAAATCCGGATAGTAGGCCAGGATCGGATGGCCGGGACATTTCTGACCGGCGTTCGCGGCGTGCACGCCGAAGATATTATGGCAATCGTGGGAAACCGGAGACGTACCCCATCCCGACTCGATCGACGCCTGGGTGAAAAGCATGTCGAGCGGAACGAGGTCGATCCGTTCGAGAAGATCGGCCGAGCTCTTCGCCGAATAGCGGGCGACGAGATCCGAAAACTCGGTGGCGAGTTTCGCCGGTACGCTCCCGGCCCGCTCGGCGGTTTGGTACGCCAAGGCGATCGCGCGTTCCGCCTCCCCCTCGACCATCGCCTCGACGACGGCCGGTGCGATTTTCTTGAAGAAGGAAAGTTTAGCCGCGCGGTCCGAGAGGTGGGGCGGGAGTCCGGCGTCGAGGAGGTCCCGCAGAAGCGCGACCCGATCGACGACGATCTTCTGCGAATAGACGACAGGCGAATCCGGCCGTTCGGCCGGATCGATGCGAGGATCGACCGAGCCCTGGCCGCAACCCGCGAGAGCGAGGGCGAGCAAACTCAGAGTGAAGGTTGAAATCGATTTCGCCATAAGCCGGGTCCTCGCTCCGTGAGGACTCTCTCAGGAATGACGCGTGGTGTCAATATGCGCCCGGGCGGGCTTCCGAAGGCCCGCCCCTCTCTCACCCGACTTGGCGCCTATTCCGTCTCGAACCAGAAACCGAGCGAAACGAGCCGGTTCGCGACCGCATCGGCGAAGGCCTCGTCGGTGACGCCGAGGTGATGGACGGATTCGTGCGTGACGAGCCAGGCGAGGTCCCAAACCGACTTCAATTCCCGGCAGTGCCCGAGCGCAAGTTCGAAGGGCGCATGGCTTCGCGTATCCGTGAAGCTGCACGAAAGCTGATCCGAGTTCCAGCTTACCGGCGAATTCCGAATTTCGTCGGCGAGGAGCCGAGCGTTCGCAAAGAGGAACGGGCCGAGCGTTCGGCCGTAAAGGTCCGTCATGGTCGCGAGGCTAAAATCCGCGATATCGTCGAATTGGCGGGCCGCGATCGCTCGGCCGCGCCTGAGATAATCGCCCATCTGCGCGACGTCGCCGAGTGCCGGTTCCGGAATCGGCTCGCGAATCCTTCGGGTATCGCTCTTTCCGACCGAGGCTTCGTCCTGGGCCTGAAGGCGGCTCGCGGCGAGATAAAACGCGGCCACCCGGTCGGCGACTTCCGTTTCGGTGGAGGAATACGCGTCGATCAAGCTTCGAACTAGGATATCGACGTACGCGTTCGTTTGCGAACGGACGGGACAACTCTCGTAACTGAACTCGAACGTGAAGACGCGCGGTCCCGCTTCGATGCGATTCAGGCAGTCGCCGGCCCGCGACGAATCGCCATGCCGATCGACCCAGGCGTAGTGGCTGTTCTCGATGATCGCGCGGAGCCCCTCGGCGTAATGCCGGAGCCAATCCGCCCCCGGGCCCTCGAGTGGCACCAGGTCTTGCTCCATGAAAACGTTCACGAGAAACTCGGTCGACCGGAAAACGCGATAGCGCCGGATATCGCCACCATTCCCCATGCGATCGCCGGAAAGGGCCGAGAGTGAGAGGAAAAGGAAAAAGACCATGAATTTACGCATGAAAAGGACCCTCGGTTCGGAAATGCAGCACGTATGGACCAGGCGACTCCGAAACTCAAACCCTCGCTAACGCGACAGGTCGCGGATGTAAATTTAGTTTTAGACGAATCCACGGATTTTGCAGAGACTGAACTGGCATCGGATGCATACCTTCCCGGGGAGATTACGGATGAAATTTAACGTTCTGACGTGGAGTCTTTTCTTGGTCAATCTGTGGGCGGGGATCGCGTTCGCGGACCTCGACGCGACCGATACGATGAATGGGGATCGAATTCGGAAATTCGAACTCGCCCTCCAGACCCTCGGAATTCCTTCCGAACCGACGCCGGATTTCAGCGCCTTTCCGGTCGCCGGTAGCGTGAACACGAGCGACGTCCTTTCGATCGCGAAATACCTCGACCCACAGGGCGGCCTCCAGCGCTACCTCTCCGTCGATTCGAATCGGATCGAACTCTTTCCGAATTTTTTCCGGGCCGGCGGTCCGAACGATTCCGCCGACTATAGCCTTCTCGCCGGCGCGGCGGCGAATCAGGATTCACCCGAATTGATCTCCCGTCTCGAACGCGTTTCCCGGAATTCGGCGACCGACCTCGCCACTCCCCTCGTCGGTCTCCGCGTCGTGATCGACCCCGGTCATATGGGCACGCCGTTCTGGAACGACAAGGACGGAAAATTCGTGAAGATCGGCCACCACACCGTCGCGGAAGGCGAGCTCACGCTCTGGACCGCGAAACTGCTCGCGAACGAACTCGAACGGCTCGGCGCCGACGTGAAGCTCACCCGCACGGAACTCGCGCCGGTCACTTCATATACCTGGGATAACTTCGACCCGCGCGGACGCCTCGCGGATTACTATTATAAGAGCCTCGACGACTGGATGGCGAAGTACCTCGTCCTCAGCGATTCCGAACTCGTTCGTACCCTTCCGAAGGCGCCGGAAGTGCGGAAGATGAGCACCTACGCCGGAAAAGTAGCGCTCTACCTTCAGGAAGATATGGACGCTCGCGCGCGATTCTCGGAAGCCGCCCGGCCCGATGTCTTCATCGATCTCCACTTCGACTCCCAGAAGGTCGACGGACTCCAGTCGACCCGCGACGACGTTTCCGCGTACGTTCCCGGCGCGCTCCAACGGACGGAGACGGGCGCAAAAAATATGCGGGCGGACCTTCTAAAACAGATGGTCGACGTGCGCCGCTGGAAACAGTCCGTCCGGATGGCCGAAACGATGGTCGATGCGGTCGCGAAGAGCCTCGGCTTACCGCTCATGAAGGACGCGGGCGAAGTCGCGACCACCGTGAAGGTCACCGACGGCGTATTCGCGCGGAACATTTTCGAAACGAAGCGAGCGACCTCGAGCCTTTCCGCTTTTTTCGAGACGTTCCACTACGACTACGTTCATGAGTTCCCGCGACTGACGACTCTCGACCGCCAAGCGAGATACCACGGGAAGACGTTCAGCTATCCGGCGCGGCTCGATGGAATCGCGAGCGGGATGCGCGACGGCCTCCTAAAGTACTTCCGCGATTTTAAAGCGGACTAGGTTTCCCCTACAAATTTAGCGTCGATCCGCCGATCTATCCGGAATGCGGTACCTCCGTCTTTCCCTGCCAAGCGTCCTATTCGCCGTCGCGCTCGCGCTCGCGAATACCGGGGGCGTTCGGGCCTGGGAAAACGGCTGCCCCGTCAATCTTCAGAGCGATCTCAAGCGGCAAGATCTTGCCGCAGCGGTCGGCCTTCACTATTACAAGAAACGCCCGCCGGGAATCACCCGAACCGTGACCACGACGGAGCGGGACGGCCACGTCGATTACGACATCCGTTATTTCGACCCGACCGGCGCGCCCGTCACCGATCCGGTCGAGCTCGAGCGGATTCGAGCGTTGAAAATTCCGCCCGCCTATTCGGACGTTTGGATTTCGACCGACGTCGAGTCGCACGTCCTGGCCATCGGGTACGACTCTCGACGAAGGCCCCAGTACGCCTACCATCCGAAATGGGTCCAAGCGACTTCGATCACGAAATTCATTCGAATGGGCGAGTTCGGGCGCGAGATCGCGAATGTTCGACGGACGATCCTCGCCGATCTGCATTCCCCGGGAATCAATCGTCGGAAGCTTCTCGCCGCGGCCGCGGAAATTCTCGAAACCGGATCGATCCGGGTCGGTTCCGAAGCGTACCGGGTGGCGAACGGCACCTACGGGCTGACGACGCTTCTCCACGAACACGTCCGGGTCGAGGGCGCCGCGATCTCCTTCGATTTCATCGGCAAGGAAAGCATTCGGCACCGGTTCACCCTCGAGGATCCCGAGGTCGCGCCCGTAATCGCGGAGCTCTTACACGAACCGGGTCC
>JAYVXM010000242.1:0-1892 GCA_043785205.1 Bdellovibrionales bacterium | reverse complement strand
GCCATGTCGTCCCCGATCATCAAGATGCCCGGCGGAACCGAATTCGTCGGTCAGTCGGTCGAAATGAAGAAAGTCTTCTCCGTGATCGACAAGCTCTCGCGCGTCGAAACCGCGGTGCTGATCCGCGGGGAAAGCGGCACGGGGAAGGAACTCGTCGCCTCCGCCCTCCACCACAACTCACCCCGCAAGGACAACCGCTTCGTCACGATCAACTGCTCGGCGATTCCCGAGACCCTGATCGAATCCGAATTCTTTGGCCACGAAAAGGGCGCCTTCACCGGCGCCGATTCGAGGAAAATCGGGAAGTTCCAGTACGCCGACGGCGGTACCCTCTTTCTCGACGAAATGGGCGACATCTCGATGGGGATGCAAGTGAAGCTCCTCCGCGCCCTTCAGGAGAAGAAGTTCACGCCGATCGGCTCGAACCGCGAAATCGAAGTGAACGTCCGGATCATCGCCGCGACGAACCGGAACCTCGAAGAGATGATCAAAAAGAACGAATTTCGCGAAGATCTCTTCTATCGCTTGAACGTCCTTCCGATCCAGCTTCCACCGCTGCGCGACCGGAAGAGCGACATCGATCACCTGGTGAGGTACTTCATCGATAAGTTCAATACCCAGCACCGCAAGAACATCACCGGACTCGCTCCGGACGCGATGGAAGCGATGAAGGCCCACCAGTGGCCGGGGAACATTCGTGAGCTCGAGAACGTGATCGAGCATGCGTTCGTGATCGAAACGGCGGAAGACATCACTTCGGACTCCCTTCCCGAGACCGTGCTGACCTCCGCGCGCTCGAAGGGCCTCACTCTCGGCAAGGTCATCTCGACGGGAATTTCCGGCGGCGACCTCGACGGCGACGATATCGAGATGGACATCCCGCTCCAGGTCGCGAACGGAACCCTCACCCTGGGCGAAGGCATCGACGAAACGGGCTTCAAACTCGATTTCACAAAGCTCGATTTCCAAGCGAACAAGGAAGAATTCGAAAAGCGCTTCTTAATCTCCGCGCTGAAAGCCTTCAACGGACGGATCAATCAGACCGCCCTGCACGCTAATATTCCGAAGAAGACGCTCCTACGTAAGCTCGAGAAGTATGGGATCGTCGCGAAGGATTTCACCGAATAAGCGCGTCGCCCGTCCGGGACGCGAAAGGATGATTCGAGCCGGACCGCCCGAAAGTCGGTGGTCCGGTACGACCTCATCCGCCGGCGTCAGAGTCATTGAATCGAGCTAATGCCTTTGTCGTCGATCGAGACTTTGGCCGATTTCTTCAGCTGGGTGACGTAGTTCTGGACCATCTCCCGTTGAAGGTCGGCCTTCACCCGAAGTTCGACCTCGTCGTAGTTGAGGTTCTTGCCCGTGGCCTTATCGATGATCTTGATGACGTGATAGCCGAACTGGGTCTTCACCGGTCCGATGATGTCGCCCGTCTTCGCGCCGAACGCGGCGTCCTTGAACGCCGGTACGAACGGCGAATCGCGGGTAATTACGCCAATATCACCGCGGTTATTCTTCGCCGACGGATCCTTGGAGTTCTTTTCGGCGAGCTTCTGGAAGTCGGCGCCCGGCGCTTTCGCTTCCTTCAAGATTTCCATCGCGGTCTTTTCGTCCGAGAGGAGGATATGCTGGACTTGAACTTTATCCGTCGAATACTGACGGCGGTTTTGTTCGTAAAATTTCTTCGCCGCCGTTTCACTCAATTTCGGCCGCACGTTTTTCGAGAGGAGTTTGTCCGTCAGGTACTGGCGGCGGAACGCGCGAAATGCGATCTCGTAATCGGAGTCCTTATCGAGCTTTTGCTTCTCGGCTTCTTGAAGTAGGAGTTCCTGATCGACGAGATTTCCGACGACTTCGCGGCGAGTGGTGACGTCGTTTAGGATCTGGCGCCG
>JAYVXM010000241.1:0-1897 GCA_043785205.1 Bdellovibrionales bacterium | reverse complement strand
TTGTTTTCTCAATATATCCTGCACACGTTCGCTTTTTTTCGAAGTAATCCACTTTTGGCGGGGGGGCCGTAGCTGGGCAATCTTGTTTTAAGCAGGCGGCGAAAAGAAAAATACAGAGTAGCCCAGAAAATCCGGTCAGTCCGAAGACTCGCAAATTAAGGCCAGTGGGCGACCGTAGTAGCCCCCGTCTCACGACGGATAAATATGCTTTCGGGCCCGATCTAAATTTCCTCTGATTTTTAGCCACAGCCATTATTTTGGGTGGAATTTGGGTGGAGATCTAGCGGTAATTCGATGAATCTTGAAGGAACTAGACAGCACGCCCAAGTGAACTCATGTTTTCGTTTTAATTAAAGAAACCGAACATTTCCAGGAGATTAGAAATCTCGCCAAAACATGACCTTTTGCGTTGGAAAGCGTGTAATGGGTAACACCATTCGAGGGTTCGAATCCCTCTCTCTCCTCCATTTTTTTTAAATACGAATCATTTCAAACACATTACCCGCTCGGTCACGTTTCCGTGACCCATCTGTGACCACTCAGTTTTCGCGTCATAGAAATTACTGGGCATTTCTACGACGTAATCGAAAGCTCTACGACGTAATCGAAAGCGACGATACCTGCGGCGGCCTTGGCGTGCTCCGGAGTGATCCTTACGCCACCCTCTTCGCCCTTAACCGAGCGCCGGCACGTTCTTAAACCCTTCGATCTTCTTCAGATCCTTCGGAAAAATCATCGAATACTCCCGTTTCGCGACGACGCTGTGGGGAATGTCGGTCACCAGTATGTCGCGACTCGGGGGCTCGATGTAATCGGGGACGACTGCGTAGCCGGCGCCTTCGTCCACCAGGTGCATGAGCAGGTGCCAGTCCTCGACCACGGCGCGTACGCGAATGTCCGCGAGGCGGAGCCCCGCCTCGGCGAGAAGTTCGGTCAGAAGGCGCCCGTCCGAGTGGTAGAGAACGGCCGGCGTTCCGGTGAGGAACTCGGCGTTCGCGTACAGGGGGAGGACCGGTTTCGCCGCCGTGAACTTTCGGTGGACGGCGAATCGGGTCGTCGAGTACGCGAGTCGCTTCGCCGCGAACTGAAGAGAGTCGGGCGGTTCGACCGAAATCGCGATGTCAACCGCGTGGGTTTTCAGGGCGGCGACCGCTTCGGGTCCGCTCATCTGGAGAAATTCGGTTCGTCCTTCGAAAAGGAATCGGTCCCCGAAAACCTCGAGCATTTCGCGTCGCCCGCCGACCCGAAGGACTTGGTGTTCGGCCGCGCCGAAGCGCCGCTCGAGCGCTTCGTAATCGGCTTCGAGCTCCTGGCTCCGCTTCTTCGCGATCCGGTAAAGCGCCTGCCCGAAGCGGGTGAGACTCTTCCGCTTTCCGTCGCTCTCGAGTACCGGAATCGGCGTTTCTCCCGCTAATCGCTGAAGTTTCTGAGTCACCGCCGGCTGGGTGATTCCGAGTCGCGCGCCCGCCTGGGCAAGACTCTCGGTCTCGGCGACCGCGATCAACGTTTCGAGCAAATCGCCCTTCGGAAGCTTCATTCCAACAGTATAAATTAACTTATTAAACACATAAATATAAATAAATGGATTTATTGATAGGGCGCTCCTATAACGAGCGCACACCACAACTTGCTTCGGCTGAAACGCCGCTAAACTAGGATCGCTCTTATGAAAAAGTCCGTATTGCTCGCCCTCGTTTCCGCCCTCTTCGTCTCCTCCCTCGCTTTTGCCGGATCCGGCCCCGTCGCGATCACCGTCGACCAACTCGCCGCCGATCTCCATGATGATCTCCCGACTTTCGCCAGCGCGCGGGATTGCACGTTCACCACCCAAGTTCGCGGCCAAGCGCTCACCGTCCAGATCAACCATATGACGATCGTCATCCCGCCGCAGGTTCAC
>JAYVXM010000240.1:0-19233 GCA_043785205.1 Bdellovibrionales bacterium | reverse complement strand
TCTTTACCACCGTCGAAAATCTTTTTCCACAGCTTCGCCTTATCGTCGAGATCGCGCTTCGCGTGCACGTATCCGAAGACGTACGGATAGACGGGCTGGAATTTCTCCGACGCGCCTTCGATATCGTCCACGACCTGTTTCGAAGCGAGATACCGTCCTTTCCGTACGGCGGCGGACATCGCCGCGCTTCCGCCGACGAGGTCGCCCGCGCGCATGAGGTACATATCGACGTTCGCCTTCCGAAGCGGGTGGAACTCGTATTTTCCGGAGTCGAGTTCGGAAAAGAGCGCGTAGGCGTCCTTGGCTTTGCCGTCGTTCAGGAGGAAGCGAGCGCGAAGGTACTTATAGGTCGGCTCGTCGACGCCGTCCATTTCGGCGAGGCGAGACGCCTCTTCGAGGAGAGCGAGCGCCCCCGCATTATCCTGGTTACTCATGAATTTGATGTAGGCCTGGTGGTAGCGTTCGAACGAACGTTCATAGTTCGGACGAGTCGCGTAGGTTCCCGATTTCACCGCTCCGTTTTCCCGGAGGGTCATCGTCGCGAAATCCACGTCGAATCCGGCATAGAAGCCATGATTCGGCGGCAGCTGATCCCCCATCGTCATCCAAACCTTCCCGCCGGCGCGAGTCCGGCTCGGCATCGCGATCGAAGTCATGATGTTCGACACTCGGGAGACCGAGCGACCGAACGCGCGCTCGCCGGTCGGTTCGAAGAAGTCCTTGTGGGAGGCGAGGAGATTAATCGTCGTCGTGAGATCCATCTTCCGATTCGTCCCCTTCATCTCCGCTTCCGTCGTCTGGACGCGCGCGTAGCTTTCGAGAAGGTTATTATACCGATGCTGGAAATGCAGCGGCTGCATCTTCTTCGCGAGGAACATGTTCGACTGGCCCATGACGTCGTCGGTACGGCGCCGAGCGACTTCGAATCCCTTCGCGCTGACTTCGATCGAAGCGACTTCCTGGCGAATCCCATCTGAGATGAGGATCGTCCAGCTCGAGAAGGCGTGGGTCTTCTTCACGATCGCGATCGCTTCGTCGATCGATCCCGCTTCGCGAAGGATCCTCTGCTGCATATAGGGCAACATCGCGGCGCTGCCGGGATGCCAACTCGAATCGACCGCGGTCGTGCTCATTTGGTGGAGCGAAACCGAAATACCGCGATCGTTCATCCCGCTGATCCCGCCCGGGAACGGAAGTCCGGCGGTGCCGAAGGCCACGAACTTATGGGCCTGGTCCTTCTCGTTCATGATGAAGATCGTCGGGTGGTGGTTCCAGGTATTGATCATCGCGGTCTGCTCGAGGTTCCGCGCGTGGATGAGCCCGTTCCCCGTGGTCCAGGGCGCCGTCGCGACGATCCCGGTGCAGGCGAACTTCAGGTGCTCCATCGCCTCGCCGAACGCGGAGAATCCCGCCCGGACTTCCGGATCGGCGAGAAGGGCCTTGATTCCCGCTCCCCCACAACCCGCGAGGATGTCGACGCCGGCGGCGATTTTCGAGCCCGTTCCGCCCTCGAAGCGTTCCATCATTCCACCGAAGAAGTTCCCCATTTCGATCGTATAGGTCGCGCGTACGAAGTCCGTTTCGGTAAATGAGGTCTTTCCGTTCATCCCGTCGCGGTAGCCGGCGTAGACGCTTTTCACTCCAGTGAGGAACTCCGGCGACGTGGACTTCATCATTTTCCGCTCGTAGCACCCGTAAAGCCCCATCAGGACTCCGGCGACGATCGCTTTTTTCTTCTCGTCCTTGATGGGAAGAAAGGCCGGAAGCTTTTTCAGGTTTCCGAGGGCTTCGTTCAGGGAACCTTCGTCGATCTCCTTTGCGAGCAGCCGTCCGTGCCAATAGCCGTTCTCGGCGAAGTTCTTCCCCTCAAGGGTGATCACATGGACCGTGCGTTTTCCGTTCGGCGTATCGTAGGTACAGTCCCGACGGACGTTGTTTCCGGTGTGCGACCGCATCACTTCGACGCAGGATATTTTATCGGCGGGCAAAGTGACGAGCGGCGAATCGATTCCGGGCAAGATCACCGAAGACGGATTCCGGTCGGTGGAGGCGTCCTTTACCGGTGGCGACGATTTGCATCCCGCGAAAGTCGCGAGACTTCCGACGAAGACGAAAGATAGAACGCGCGCGCGAAGGGATGAAGGAAAAGTTTTCATGGACCGGCCTCTCTCTACTCCTAAGGATATCGGGGGGTCCGGAGGGGCGGCAGGGGCAAATATTGCCGGGGCTGGGTTCCGAGCCGGCCCGGACCCCTTCCAATTTAAGAGCCATGGATCAGCGGCGCGGGCACCGTCGATATCCGAATGCCCAGCGCCGCTGATCCACCATACTGTAGAGCCGTCTATTTAGCGTCGAAACGATCGAGGTTCATCACCTTGGTCCAAGCCGCCGCGAAGTCGCGAGCGAACTTCTCCTTCGCGTCCGAACTCGCATAAACTTCCGCCAATGCTCGAAGCAAGGAGTTCGACCCGAAGACGAGATCAGCACGGGTCGCGGTCCATTTGACGGTTTTCGTCTTGCGGTCCCGACCCTCGAACACCTCTTTCCCGGTCGAAGTCGGCGTCCACTCCGTTCGCATGTCGAGAAGATTCACAAAAAAGTCATTGCTCAACGCATCCTGCTTCGTCGTGAACACCCCGTGTTTACTTCCGCCGTGATTCGCTCCGAGCATCCGCAACCCACCGACCAAAACCGTCATCTCGGGACCGGTCAGCGTCAGAGCCTGGGCCTTATCGAGGAGAAACTCCTCGGCCGCGACGGCATACTTCGCTTTCACGTAGTTCCTAAACCCGTCTGCGTACGGCTCGAGCACTGCGAAAGAGTGAATATCGGTTTGGGTCTGAGAAGCATCCATGCGGCCAGCCGTGAACGGAAGACGGACGGAAACGCCGGCATTTCTCGCGGCCTGCTCGACCGCGGCGTCCCCCCCGAGGACGATGAGATCCGCGAGCGAAACCTTCTTTCCCCCGACGGCCGCCCCGTTGAACCGAGTCTGAATCCCTTCGAGCGTCTTCAGTACTTTCATCAGACGCTCGGGTTCGTTCACAGCCCAATCTTTCTGCGGAGAGAGCCGGATACGGGCGCCGTTCACTCCCCCCCGCATGTCCGAGCCGCGGAATGTAGAGGCGGAAGCCCACGCCGTCGAGACGAGGTCGGAAATCGAGAGGCCGCTCGCGAGAATCTTCGCCTTCAGGTCCGTCGTATCGGCCTCATTAATAAGGGAATGATCCACTTTCGGTATCGGGTCCTGCCAGATCAGTTCTTCTTTCGGCACTTCCGGACCTAGGTAGCGCGCGAGCGGACCCATATCCCGGTGGGTGAGCTTGAACCACGCACGAGCGAAAGCGTCGGCGAATTCATCGGGATTCGCGAGGAAACGGCGCGAGATTTTCTCGTAAGCCGGGTCCATGCGTAACGCTAAGTCGCTCGTCAGCATCATGGGAAGGTGCTTCTTTGCCGGATCGTACGCGTCGGGAATCGTCCCTTTCGCATTTTTCGCGACCCATTGGTGCGCGCCGGCCGGACTCTTCGTCAGTTCCCATTCGTGTCCGAACAAGTTTTCGAAGAACTCGTTCCCCCATTTCGTCGGGGTGGACGTCCAAGTCACCTCTAAGCCGCTCGTAATCGTGTCGGCACCATGGCCTTTTCCGAAACGATTCGTCCATCCGAATCCTAACCGCTCAATTTCAGAAGCTTCCGGTTCCGCTCCGACATTTTTCGCGTCGGCGGCTCCATGAGTCTTCCCGAAAGTATGGCCGCCGGCAATCAGCGCCACGGTCTCTTCGTCATTCATCGCCATCCGTGCGAACGTGTCGCGGATATCCCGCGCCGAGGCGAGCGGGTCGGGTTTACCGTCCGGCCCTTCCGGATTCACGTAAATGAGTCCCATCTGAACGGCCGCCAGCGGATTTTCGAGATCACGGGTATGGGACACCTGGGTGTCGTCGTCCTTCACGAGTACCCCGTGCTCCTTATCGGCCCCCGGCGATCCACGCGAATAACGTTCGTCGCCGCCCAGCCATTTTTTCTCCGACCCGAAATAAACGTCTTGATCAGGCTCCCACACGTCTTCGCGACCGCCGGCGAATCCGAAGGTCTTGAAGCCCATCGTCTCGAGCGCGACGTTACCCGTGAGGATCATGAGATCCGCCCAAGAAATTTTTCGGCCATACTTCTGTTTGATCGGCCAAAGTAATCGGCGCGCTTTGTCGAGGTTCACGTTATCGGGCCACGAATTCAGCGGCGAAAACCGCTGCTGACCACGGCCGGCGCCGCCGCGACCGTCGCCGATTCGATAAGTGCCGGCGCTATGCCAAGCCATGCGGATAAACAGTGGGCCATAGTGACCGAAGTCCGCGGGCCACCAGGGCTGGGAGTCCGTCATAAGGGCCGCGAGATCCCGCTTCAACGCCGCGTAGTCCAGGCTCCCGAACTCTTTGGCGTAGTCGAAGTCCCTTTCCATCGGATTCGATTTCGGAGAATGTTGATGGAGAATATCGAGCCTCAGTTGCTTCGGCCACCAGTCGTGACTCGAGGTTCCTCCGCCGCTCACGGACTTGTTATGAAATGGACATTTAGACTCTTCGCTCATGAGGTGTTCCTTTCTTTATACGAGTCTCAAATTAACGCTGATATTCCCGCGAGTCGCGTTTGAATAGGGGCAAACCTGATGCGCTTTCTCAATCAATGCTTGAGCCGAGGAACGATCTATTCCCGGAATCGAGATTTCGAGCTCCGCTTCGATCCCGTAACCATGGGTGATGGGTCCGATACCCACGTTACCTGTAATCGTGAGGTCGTCGGGAAGCTTGATTTTCTGCTGGCCGGCAACTAACTTCAGCGCTCCCGCGAAACAAGCCGCATAGCCGGCGGCGAAAAGTTGCTCCGGATTAGTGCCATTTCCGCCGGCTCCCCCGAGTTCCTTCGGTGTGGACAGCTTTACATTCAGTAGTCCGTCCGACGAAACGGCACCGCCATCTCGACCTCCGGTGGTTTTCGCGGTCGCGCGGTATAATACTTTTTCTGGCTTCATGATTTTTCTCCTTTTAAGTTTTAAGTCGTTCATTTTGAGAGGCGTCCCCAAGAACCTTTCTCTCTACCCCTTCATACATAATCGGACATTTTAAGTGATAAGAATATTTGAATAATGTTATTATATTGATAGTATAAAACTATGATTAGTTCCTGGCTCACGCTTCGAGATCTTGAATATGTAGTCGCGGTGGCGAAGCACGAGCACTTTGGGCGCGCCTCGAAAGAATGCCGCGTCAGTCAACCCTCGCTGAGCACCCAGATCAAGAAGATCGAGGGCTATCTGGGGGCTTCCCTTTTCGAGAGAAATAATCGGCGAGTAGCGACGACGCCCGCCGGCCGAAAAGTCGCCGAACAGGCCGCCCTCATCCTGGACGAAGCCCGAAAAATTCCTGGCTTACTCGGTCGGAACGCAAGTCCTGAATTTGAAATATTGAAACTTGGCGTAATCGCGTCGCTCTCCGCTTTTATCCCGTACACCCTCACGGGATTGAAAAATGCGTTCCCGAACACCCCCTTGAGCCTGCACGAAGGGATCACCGAAGAGCTTTTGGAAAAACTTAAGACCGGCGCATTAGATGCCGTAATCGCGGCCGACACGGTGAAAGACCGGGCGCTAAGGATCGTCCCCCTCTTTTTCGAACCGTTCGTCTTGGCCGCCCCCAAAGAACATCCGATACTGAATCACTCCGATCTAAAGCCTGTCGATCTTCGCGCATCCGAGATGATTCTATTGGAGGAAGGGCACTGCCTTCGTGATCAAGCCCTCCACATCTGTTCAGTGAGCCGCCGAGGAAACCTTCGGTCGTTCAATGCTACGAGTATCGAAACGCTACGCCATCTCGTCGCCAGCGGAGCGGGTTACACCCTTTTACCCCGACTCGCCGCCAAGGGGCGACCGATGGGGAATCTCATTAGCTACGTGGATCTCAAGTGGCCGAAAATCGGAAGAACGGTCGCTCTCTTCTGCCGCAAACAAGCGGCGGATCTGCCGGTGTTTGAACTCCTCATTCGAGCACTCGAGAAATCGGTCCCGAGTGAGTTCGTTTTTTAGGCTCAGACCTCGAAAACGAGCGCGCGCCACTCGCCCCGCTCGAAGATCTGGGGCCGTACGCCGCCGAGGAGCGCGGAGTACCGCGTGATGACATCGGGAAGATCGGTGGCAATCAACCCCGAGAGAACCACTTTACCGGGCCGCGCGAGACGTCCCACGAGCTCGGCCGAAAATTCGATCAGGACCGGACGTAAGATATTCGCGATCACGACGGAGTATTTTTTCGCCGGCTCGCCGAGGCTCGCGAGCGTCACGGCGAAGCGCACGGTTCCGGAGAGCCCCCCCTCGGCGGCGTTCAGCGCGAGGTTTTCCGTCGCGTTGTCGATGGCGAGCGGATCGATCTCGATTCCGTCGACCTGTGCGCCAAGGCGGGCTGCCGCGATCGAGAGAATCCCCGAACCGCTCCCGAAGTCGAGGACGCCGGTACCGGGCGGCGCGTTCCGAAGCGCGAAGGCGACGGCTTGGAGGCAGAGTTGAGTCGTTTCGTGGGTTCCGGTGCCGAAGCCGGCGCCGGGATTGATGCGGATGACTTTCGACTTAGGATCGGTCGGGCATTCGCGCCACGGCGGGAGAATTTCCCAATGGGGCGGAACCGAAACGCCCTGGAAGGACGCCTTCCAAGCCGCGTCCCAGTCTTCATCCTCCTGCTCGAGGATTTTTCCGCATTCGAGGCCGCTCGCCCCGCGGATCCGCTCGCGCGCGCGCGCCGCGGTGACGGCGTCGCCGAAATACAGGACCGCCGACGCGGTATCCTGAGACTCGATCCAGTCGCGTTCCCTCGGCGCTTCCGCCGAGTCGACGGTCCACGACTCGGTTTCGAGGCCGGCTTCGTACGCCTCTTCCGTGAGGAGCGTTCCCTCGTGGATGCCGGTAAGATCGCCGGCGAACTCCTCCCAGAGGAACGCGTAGAAATCTTCACGCGTGAAAGTGCGATGTCCCTCCGGCCGGGTCCAGCGGACCTGACGGGGGACTTCGACTTGAAAGGTAAAACTTGAAGCGCTCATGGCCGCCTAGAAATCAACCCGGGGGATTCGAGTGGCCGCCGCCGCCGGTGTCTCCACCGCCGCCGTTCCCGCCAGAATCGTTTCCGCCAGTCCCGCCGCCCGAGTTCCCACCGCCGTCCGCGGACGCGTTCGCGACCGGTCCGCCGCCGGTTCCCGCGGGCTTACCGCTCTGGAATCGTCCGCGTCCGCCGCGCCGTCCACGGCGTCCGCCCCGATCTCCGCGATCGTTCCGGCCGCCTCCGACCGCTCCGGGCGCCGCACCGGGCGCGCCGCCGCGTGCCCACTTTCCACCGCTGCGAGGCTGACCCGCAAGTCCTCCGGCGGCACTCGGGGCGCGATTTCCGTTCGGCGCGACTCCGCTCGCCAACGCCGCATCTTGGGTAGCCTGCGCGCGAAGGTAGGCGAGCCGATCTTCTTCGTTGAAGAAATCGTCGGCGCCACGCGGAGCGAGCGGCGCTCCGGCGTCACCCCCCGCCGCGATCATCGCGTTGTCGATCTCGTTCGAGTACGGGGCCGAGTCGTCCATCGGCGAAACCCCTTCCTCGTTCCCGCCGGCCGGAGTGATCCCCGCGCCGCCCGGACGAATCGAAATTCTCGGTTTGTCGGAAGCATGGCGATTTTCGCCGCCGCGACTCCGATCGCCGCGTTCGTTCCGGTCCGAACCGCCGCGGTCCCGGCCGCCGCTCTTGCGTTCGCCGTCCTTACCGCCTTCTTTATTTCGATCTTTTCCGCGCCCTCGCTCCCGCGATCCGCGACGCCCGCGGCGTGGATCGTTCGTTTGGGCCAGTTCGCGGGCCCGCTCGAGGAGCGACTCTTCCGAGCGGCCCTTCCGAGCGCGCTTGTCGCCGATCAGTTCAAACTGCTCGGGGTGGAGATCCTGCACCGCTTGAAGATAGATCTGCTTCTTATAGCGACGCTCGAGCGCGTCGAGCGACTCCCGTTCATCGATCGCGAGCACGTCGATGACGTCCGGGTGCGCCTGAATCAGAAGCTTCGGACTATCATCATCCGCGAGGCCCTCGCGTTCGATTTCCCGCATGACTTCGTAGGCGACCGTGAGCTTCGACTTGATGTAGCCCTTGCCTTCGCACTGGGTACAGGCGTCGCAAAGCGCTCGAACCATCGTATCGCGGGTCCGCTTCCGGGTCATTTCGACGAGACCGAGGTCCGAGATCTTCGAGATCTGCGGACGAGAACGGTCCTTCGCGAGTTCTTCTTCAAGGGCACGATAGACGCGGAGCTTATTGTCTTCGCGCTCCATGTCGATCAAGTCGAGGATGATGATCCCGCCGCAGTTCCGTAACCGGAGCTGATATGCGATTTCCTTCACGGCTTCTAAGTTCGTCTTCAGAATCGTGTCTTCGAGCGACTTCTTCCCGACGTAGCGGCCGGTGTTCACGTCGATCGAGACGAGCGCTTCCGCTTGATCGATGACGAGGTACCCGCCGGACTTCAGCCAGACCTTCCGTTCGAGCCCGCGCGCGAGCTCGGTCGAGATCGAGTACGTGTCGAAAATCGGAATATCGCCCTGATAGAGTTCGATCTTCGACCCGATGCCAGGCATGAAGTTCCGAACGAAACGCTGGACGTCATTATAGTGATAACGGGAATCGACGACGATCTTATCGATGTCTTCGTTCACCCAGTCGCGAATCGCGCGAAGAATCGGGTTCAAGTCCTCGTAGACGAGCGCCGGAGCGCTGACTTGATTCGCCTTGGACTTGATTTCGTTCCAAAGCGCCGACAGATAGTCGATGTCTTGCTTGATCCGGAGTTCGGCTTTCGCCTTTCCGCTTGAAGTGGCGGTCCGGACGATGAATCCGAGACCGGCCGGACGATTCCGGTCGACGTACTCGCGAAGCCGGCGGCGTTCTTCGTCCTTCTCGATTCGGCGGGAAACCCCGACGTGATCGATCGTCGGCATGCACACGAGGTGACGGCCCGGAAGCGAGATGTGGCAAGTGAGGCGGGCGCCCTTCGTCGCGATCGGATCCTTCGCGATCTGGACGATGACTTCCTGGCCTTCCTTCAGAAGATCCTGGATCGAAACGCCCATCCGGGACGGACGCGTCGACTGCTTGGATTTGATCTTGCGATCCCGACCGCGCGTTTCGCGGAATTCGGGACGGCTCTTCTTCGGATCACCGGCGGGAGCGCTGCCGATGCGAATCGGATTCTTCGAAGCGCCGGCGGGACGTTCGGAATCACCGACATCGCTGCCGGTTCCGACCTGAGCGCTCATCTCGGAACGATCGCTTTCGACGTCGCCCTCTTCGGAAACTTGTTGGTGGTAAGGTTCGGGATAGTCACCGCTGTCGATATTTTCGACCGGAGCGGGAGCGCCGCCGCCGATGACGATCTTTGCCCGCCGGGGCGCTTCGCCGTCCGTCGCGGGAGAGCCTGCCTGAATCGGCGAGCCTTCCGGAGCGCCGTCTTCGCGCCCGCGTTTCCGATTCCGTCCGCCGCGTCGGCCCCGCCGACGTCTCCGGGCACGGTCGCCCGCGGCTCCGCCTTCGCCGGGCGCCTCACCTTCGCCGGGCGCGCCGCCCGCGGAGGCTCCGGCCGGGTTCTCTCCATCGCCGCCTTCGTCTTCGGCGTGATCATCCGGCTCGGCGTACTCCGAAGGCGCGACCGTATCCTTAGGCGGATTTTCGTCGTCCTCACCCATCGAAACCGGATCGCCGTCGTCTTCCTCGTCTTCTTCGTCGTCCGCGAGGTGCGCGGCCATTTCGTCTTCCGCTTCTTCTTCGCTCAGAAGTTCAGGGTGGTCGCCCAAGGCGTCGTGCGTTTCGGCTTCGACTTCGTCCGCTTCCTCATCGGTGAATTCGCGGTCGGAAACTTCCGACTCCCCTTCCGCTTCGAGCGGAGCCTCGGCCGACGCCCCGATGCCGGCGGCCGCGCCGAGCGGCGTGATCCCAGTCCGTTCCGGAGCGGCTTGAGTTTCTTCGGCCGTTTCTTCCTCTTCGGTTCCTTCTTCTTCCTTCCAGATATCGGAATGGACGAAGACGTCGTCGACGTAAAGAAACGCCGCTTTTTCCAAGCCGATGTCGACGAATGCCGCCTGCATGCCCGGCAGAACGCGCGTCACGCGTCCCTTATAAATATTTCCGACGATTCCTTTTCCCTGGGCTCGCTCGATCAAGATCTCTTGGATCTCGCCGTTTTCCATGAGCGCGATCCGCGTCTCGGGTAGCGAAGCATTAACAATGAGTTCAGTAGCCATAATTCCTCCGTAGATATCCGTTTACGAACGGAAGATCGCGAGGAACGAAAGATCAGGCCGGAGCGAAAAGAAACGTTGGACGCCGCCGCGCCAAAGCAAGGGGGGCGTACCCCGGGCTCGCTTCGCGAATTCTTGCGGATTTTTCGGGATGACCGACTAAATAGTCCAAGGGGGTTTCTCTTTATACCTGGGAGGAGAGGAGTTCGGCGATTCAATCGCGGCTTCTCGACCGCTCCCGGTCGCTTCGGTTCTGCATTCTTTCGATTCTCCCGCTCTGGTTAGAGCGTCCGATCTGCAGTCCGGTTCAATTCAAAATTTCAGTGCTCTTTCGGTCGGGCCGAGGCGGGACGCCTCGTTTTCCTTTGGTTAGTCCTTTGTTTTTGCCCGAACAAACTTTTCTATTTTCGAAAAACTTTTCTAAAAACTTTTTCAAACCTTAAGTCCGGACTCCTGCGCTCCAAGGCGCCTCGCATCCGGATTTCTTAATGATACCACAGAGCTAACGAATCCAACTGGACACCGCAATATAAAAGTGAGAATCCCGGTCCGCGATTGACCGAGTGCTTCACGCGCGCGACCGAAAACGGCGCCCTTCTCGGGATGAAGGAATAGAGCCATGAAATCTTTAAGAGAAGAGATTCAAGCCGCCCTCGCCGAGTGCGCCGGCCCGCTCGTCCCCTTCGACCCGGCACCTTCTACCGACCTTATGGAATTAATGCGCGCCGCAGAAACGGCCGCTTTAACGGGACCGGAACTCGCCCGCCGCATCGACCACACGCTCCTCAAGGCCGACGCCCGGCGAACGGAAATCGAAAAAATTTGTACCGAAGCGAGGACCCACGGATTCGCCTCGGTTTGCGTCAATACGAGCCGTCTCCCCGAAGTGGTCGCCCGCCTCGCCGGTTCGGCGGTCCTTCCGATCGCCGTCGTCGGCTTCCCCCTCGGGGCCATGGAAACCGAGGCGAAGGTCGCGGAAACCCGCCGGGCGATCGATCTCGGCGCCCGTGAAATCGACATGGTCTTAGCGATCGGCGCCCTCAAGGATGCCGACTACGACGAGGTCGCGAAGGATATCGGAGCGGTCGTCACCGCCGCGAGATCCCGGAAAATCCCGGTCAAAGTGATCCTCGAAACCGCGCTGCTGACCCGCGAAGAAAAGATCGCGGCCTGCGTGATCGCGAAGCGGCAGGGGGCGGCGTTCGTGAAGACTTCGACCGGATTCGCCGCGAGCGGCGCCACCGCCGACGACGTCCGGCTGATGCGGGCGGTGGTCGGAATCGCGCTCGGCGTGAAGGCGTCCGGCGGAATCCGCACCCGAGAGGACGCGCTCCGGATGCTCGCCGCCGGGGCCGACCGGATCGGCGCTTCCGCGAGCGTGGCGATGGTCACGGGTGGCGTTTCGGGGAAATCCGAAGGATACTGACCCGACTTTAGGAAGCGAACGGTATGGCGAACTCTCCCTCAAAATTCGATCGCGTGATCCTGGTGGTGCTCGACGGCGTCGGCGCCGGCGAACTCCCCGACGCGAAAAGCTACGCGGATCTCGGGTCGAATACCCTCGGAAACCTCGCTCGCGTGCTCACGGAAAAAACCGGTCGGACGCTGAAAATCCCGAACCTCGCGCGCCTCGGCGTCGGAAACATCACCGCGATCAACGGCGTCCCGCCCCTCCGGGCCGGGGAAGGCACGGGCGCGTTCGGTAAGGCCCGCGAACTTTCGAACGGAAAGGACACCACTTCCGGGCATTGGGAAATGGCGGGACTCGTGGTGAAAACGCCGTTCCAAACTTACCCGAACGGATTTTCCGCGGAGATCCTCGGCCGCTGGGTGAAGGAGTGCGGCCTCCCGGGGGTGCTCGGGAACAAGGCCGCGTCCGGAACCGAAATCATCGAAGAGCTCGGGCGGGAACACCTCGCGACCGGGAAGCCGATCGTCTACACGAGCGGCGACAGCGTTTGGCAAATCGCCGCGCACGAAGAAGCCTTCGGACTCGAACGCCTCTATACGATCTCGAAGGCCGCGCGGAAGATTTGCGACGAGATGGGTATCTCGCGCGTGATCGCCCGCCCGTTCGTCGGGAATCCCGATCAGGGAATCCCGTTCAAGCGGACCTACAACCGGAAGGACCTCGCCCAACCTCCGTTCGGAAAAACGGTCCTCGACCTCCTCGTCGATGCCGGCGTATCGACCCTCGGAATCGGCAAGATCTCGTCGATCTACGCCGGACACGGCATCGAGAAGAATATCGACACCGCCGGGAATAGCGACGGCATCCGCGTCCTCCTCGAGCAAATGAAGGCCACGAAAAAGGGCCTGATTTTCTGCAACCTGATCGACTTCGACATGCTTTACGGTCACCGGCGGGATGTCGTCGGGTTCGCCGACGCGCTCGAGGAATACGACCGCGCGATGCCCGAGCTTCTCGCGACGATGGGGCCGCGCGACCTCCTTCTGATGTCCGCCGACCACGGAAACGATCCGACTTACCGCGGGTCCGACCATACGCGGGAGTTCATTCCCCTCCTCGCCTACTCGCCCGGCGCGGCTTCGATCGGCGCCGTCGACCTCGGCACGCGCGGAAGTTTCGGCGATATCGGCGCGACCGTCCTCGAAGCCCTCGTCGGCGACGTGAGATCCTACGCGGCGGCGAACCTCTCCGGCGAATCCTTCCTCGCGAAGATCGTCGAAACGGCCTAGGCGAAGGCGAAACCGATGACTCTGAAATCCTCGGAAAAAGCGGCACCCCGGTTCCACCCCGCGGTCATTATCCAGCGAAAACGCGACGGCGAAGTTCTCACCGACGCCGAAATCCGTTTCCTCATCGCGGGTCTCCTCGACGGTACGGTCGCCGACTACCAACTTTCGGCGTTTCTCATGGCCGTATTCTTCCGCGGAATGACCCCCGAAGAAACCGTCTCCCTCACCCGCGCGATGCTCGAGAGCGGCGAACGTTACGACTTTTCGGACATCCCCGGCGTGAAAGTCGACAAGCATTCGACGGGCGGAATCGGCGATAAGGTCTCGATGATCCTCGCGCCCCTCGCCGCCGCGTGCGGTCTCGTCGTCCCGATGATGGCCGGCCGCGGGCTCGGCCATACCGGCGGCACGCTCGATAAACTCGAATCGATTCCGGGATTTTCGGTGAAGCTCTCGGCAGACCGGTTCCGCGAAGCGCTCCGCACGATCGGCTGCGCGATCATCGGGCAGAGCGAAATGATGGCGCCGGCCGACCGGAAACTTTACGCGCTTCGCGACGTCACCGCGACCGTGGAGAGCCTCCCGTTGATTTGCGGCTCGATCCTTTCGAAAAAACTCGCGGAAGGCGCGGAAGCGCTCGTCCTCGACGTGAAGGTCGGTTCGGGCGCGTTCATGAAGTCAAAGGACCAGGCGAAGAAGCTCGCCCGCGCGCTGATCGCGGTCTCGAAGAAATCCGGGCTAAAGTGCCGCGCGGTCCTCACGAACATGGATCAGCCGCTCGGAAACGCGGTCGGCAACGCGATCGAGATCATCGAATGCATCGAGATGCTGAAAACCGGGTCCGGGCCGACGGATCTCAAGGAAGTCACGATCCAGCTCTGCGCTCAGATGCTCGACGCCGCCGGGAAAGTACGGACGCTCGCCGAGGGGCGAAAACTCGCGATCGACCGTCTCGCCGACGGGTCGGCCTGGAAGAAGTTCCAGCAGATGGTCGAATTCCAGGGGGGTACGCTTCGCGTGATCCACGATACGTCACTCTTCGTCCGCGCGCCGAAAGTAGCGGAGTGGAAAGCCCCGCGCCGGGGGTTCATTACGAAAATGAATTGCGAGGAACTCGGACGGATGGTCGTCGATCTCGGTGGCGGACGAAAGAAGACGACGGACCTCGTCGACCCTTCGGTCGGCCTCTACTTCCATAAAAAGCTTGGCGCGAAGGTCGTGGCCGGAGACCCTCTGGTCACGGCGTACCTCCCGGACGGACTCGACATCCCGGCTTGGGAAAAAAGGTTTCAAGCGGCGGTGCAGATCAGCCCGCAGCGGAAGCCGGTGCCGAAACTCATTTTGGAGACGCTTTCCTAGCCCCATGGCGAAAGTTTACGACCACATCCTCGAATCCGTCCGCGCGATCCAAGAACGGGTGAACGCCGTTTCCCCGGGCCTCCAACCGGAGATCGGCGTGATCCTCGGATCGGGCCTCGGCGCGATCGCGAACCGGATCGAAAATCCCGTCGTCATTCCGTACACCGACATCCCCCATTTTCACGGCACTTCGGTCGAAGGGCACGCGGGGAAGATGATTCTCGGCCGCTTTCACGGCGTCGCGTGCGTTTTCCTGCAGGGCCGCTTCCACGTCTACGAAGGTTACGACATGTCCGACGTCGTCTTCCCGACCCGCACGATCTGCGCACTCGGGATCAAGACGCTTCTCCTTACGAACGCGTCCGGCGGGATCAACACCCGCTTTCGGCCGGGCGACATCATGGTGATCGAAGACCACATCAATTTGATGGGCGATAATCCGCTCAAGGGCCCAAACCTCGCCCAGCTCGGTCCGCGCTTTCCCGACATGTCCGAAGCCTATTCCGCGGCATGCGTGGCCGTGCTCGAAGAATGCGCGGCCGAGCTCGCGATCCCGCTCCAGCGAGGGGTATACGCGGGCGTTCTCGGGCCGACCTACGAGACGCCCGCCGAAGTACGAATGCTCCGCACGCTCGGCGGCGACGCCGTCGGCATGTCGACCGTTCCGGAGGCGATCGCCGCGAATCACCTCGGGGTCCGCGTCGCGGGCCTCGCCTGCATCACGAACCTCGCCGCCGGCCTCTCCCCCCAGAAACTCACCCACGCCGAGGTCGTCGATAACATCAAATTGAGCGCCGAAAATCTCGATCGGATTCTCGAGCGCGCGATTCCGAAGCTGAAGTACGGAAAAAAACCGCCGGAGAAAACTCCATGAAAGCCGCGCGCCTCCCCGCTCCCCTAAAGGCTCTTTATTCGATCGCAAAAAAGGCCCGCGCCCACGCTTACGCGCCCCATTCCGGCTGCCAGGTCGGCGCCGCGATCCGGCTGACGAACGGGAAGATTTACGCCGGCTGCAACGTCGAGAACTCGAGTTACGGCGGCACCGTCTGCGCGGAGCGCGGAGCGATCCAAACCGCGATTTGCGCCGAGGGGAAGATCCGGATCCGCGAGATCCTCGTCGTCACGGACGCGAATCCGCCGTGGCTCCCCTGCGGCCTTTGTCGCCAGGTGATTTCCGAATTCGTCGCCGCCGCCCCGGGGGCCGACATTCCGATTTACGCGACGAATACGCGCGGCGAAGTGATTTCGACGACCTTCACGATGCTCTATCCCGGCCTCTTCAGTCCGGCCGAACTTCGGGCCGCCCAGAAGAAGAATTCGCGCTCGGTTTCGCGCGCCTGATTTCGAACGGGAGCCTTCTCAGTAACCCATTCTGGTCGTTTCGCCGCCATTGGCGCCGGCGGGCGTACGATCGCCGCCGATCGGCGGCGTGAAAAGGGTTTTCCGGGTGCCCTTATTTTCGCCGACGGGGAGAATCGCGCCGTTCGGAAAGTCGGGAGTACTCTTCACGTAAAGATTGTCGGGGTCGACATCGCCCGCTTTGGGATCCGCGTCCTTTTTTGACGTGACCTCCGAAGTCATATCGACGCAGAATTTTTCCTTCGTCGAGCAGGGTTTCTTATTGATGTAGTCGAAGAGCGCGTCCACTTGCTTTTTCAAGGAATGGCCCACGCTGAGCGACCAATAAAGATCCTTCCCGATCGGAAAATCCCCTTCATGGGAATACTCGTAAAGATGGTCCCACTTGAGTTTGATCTCGTCGGGCTTGCGTCCCATGTAAGCCATTTCGTAATACGCGGCGAGCCGGCCCGTGCGGTGGCACCCGCAGTTGCAGCGAAAGGCGATCTTCTTGCCCTTCGTCTGGGCATCTTTCACCCAGGCGTCGAACTGATCGAGAAATCCCTTTGTGAGTGTGTGCTTCTTCACGTTCTGGTCGAAACTCTTCACCTCGAGCTGCTTCGTCGGGCAGCGACCCGATTTCGCCTCGCGTTTATTGAACTCGCCCTCGACGGCGTCGCCGTTATTACTGAGCACGTAAATCGCGGAAATCCCTTGGTCACAGACCATGGTCTCGTAATCCTCGAACGAGGGCTTGCCCGTGCGGTAGATCGCGAAGTTCGGATCCTTCGCGTTCGGACTGTTTTTCCGCTCCGCCACGGTCGCCCCCTCGGGGGGATCGATCCGGTGAAAGTTATTCGCAGCCGCGGGGCGGCTCGATAAGAGGGCGATCATTAAGGCGAAATCGAACCATCGCGGGCGTTTCGGATTGGTAACCATACCCTCTTTTCGGCAAATCAAAGCCGATCATGAGCGGCCGGCGCCATTCCGATGACCCCGCCGGGGGTAAAGCGCGGATTCCGCTAGGGAAATAACGCGTTCCGCTGTAAACCCTGCGCCATGAGCGCATTTTCGAGCTTCGACCTCCTGCCGACCCTCCAGGCCACTCTGGCGGAGAAGGAATTCAAGATCCCCACCGAAATCCAGCAACGGGCGATCCCGGCCCTCCTCGGCGGACGTTCGGTCGTCGGCGTTTCCCAGACCGGCAGCGGCAAGACGCTCGCGTACGCCCTCCCCGTTCTCCATCTCCTCAAGACCCTCGAAAACGAAAAAGATCCGGTCCGCGTCGACGGTCAGCCCCGCGCGTGCGTCGTCGTCCCGACCCGCGAACTCGGCGAGCAGGTTTCGAAAGTCTTCAAGCCCTTCACCCACACCACGCGCCTCCGCGTCCGGACCGTCCTCGGCGGGACGACGTTCGAGATCGCCCGCCGGAACGTGAAGGGCCCGTTCGAGGTTCTCGTCGCGACTCCGGGACGCCTCGTGAAGCTCCTCGAGATGGGCCTCGTGAATCTCGGGGACGTTCGCGTCCTCGTCTTCGACGAAGCCGACCAGATGCTCGACCAGGGCTTCCTGCCCGACGCGAACAAGATCGTGAAGGCCTGCCCATCGAAGCGTCAGCTCGCGCTCTTCTCGGCGACGGTGTCGAAATCGGTCGAGAGCCTCATGGAAAAACTTTTCACCGGCGCGGAAGTGATCCGCAGCGGCGGAAGCCACAAAACGGTCCCGACGCTCGCGACCGAAAATCGCGAAGTCGTCGACGGTCGCCGGTTCCCCCTTCTCGAATCTCTCCTCGGGAAGTCGGTGAAGGGCGGGACGCTCATCTTCACGAATACGCGCGAACAGTGCGACAAACTCGCCGCGGACCTCCGCAAGTCCGGCCGCGAATGCGTCGTTTACCGAGGCGAGATGGACAAAGTCGAACGCCGGAAGAATCTAAAGGCGTTTCGCGACGGCGCCGTCGAACTCCTGATCTCCACCGACCTCGCGTCGCGCGGGCTCGACCTCGATCTCGTCGGTCGGGTAATCAACTACCATCTCCCCCAGCAAATGGAGAATTACCTCCACCGCGTCGGCCGGACGGCGCGCGCCGGGCGCGCCGGCAAGGTGATCAACTTCGTCACCGAACGCGACGAAAAATTCATCGCCAAGCTCGAGAACACCAAGGCCTCGGAAGAATGGCCGAGCGAGCCGGAGCATAAGCCGATCCTCAAGATCAAAACCGCCGCCGGAATTACTCCCGCGAAAATCGCGACGAAGGTCACTTCGAAGATTCTGGTAAAAAAAGTCGCTCGGTAACAATCGTTAGGCTGAATGCCCGGCATCCGTGAGCGGCCGCCCGATCTTCAGCACGAAGACTTTCTCGCGCCCGTCGACGAGGTGAGGTTCGGAAACGCGGGCAGGAGCGCCTTCGGATCGACGGCGACCTTTCGCGCGACCTTGTACTTTCCGCCCCGAGTGACTTAGGCTCGGAGTTCCATGGCGACGCGAAAGACCCTTCCCCCCGAAACCTGGATCACCGGCGCGACGATCGTCACTCAGGACGACCGCCGACGGGTCCTGCGCGCGAACCTCCGGCTCGTCGACGGACGGATCGCCGAGCTCACGACGAAATCGCCGACCCGTTCCGCGCGCGCGAAGATCCTCGATTGGAGCGGGTTGACCATTCTGCCCGGTTTCGTCCAGGCCCATACCCACCTCTGCCAGACGCTCTTCCGGAACCAGGCCGACGACCTCGAACTCCTCGACTGGCTCGCAAAGCGGATCTGGGTCATGGAAGCGGCCCATACGGAAGAGACGATCGCGACTTCGGCGAAAATGGGGATTTACGAGCTCCTCTCGACGGGCACGACGACGATCCTCGACATGGGAACCGTCCGCCATACCGAATCGATTCTCGCGACCGCGAAAAAATACGGGATTCGTGGGAGTTTCGGGAAGTGTCTGATGGACCATCCGCGCACCACGCCGGAAGGACTCCGCGAATCGACGCGCGACGCGCTCGCCGAGGCGAACCGGCTCTTTCGGAAATGGAACGGTCAGGCCGGCGATCGCCTCCGCGTTTCCTACGCGCCCCGCTTCGTGATTTCGTGCACCGAAGGACTTCTACGCGAAGTGACCGCGCTCGCTCGCGAACAGCGAACGCTGATCCACACTCACGCGAGCGAGAACCTGAAAGAGATCGCACGCGTGAAGGAACTCGTTCACTGCGAAAACGTCGAGTACCTCGATAGCCTCGGCATGACCGGGAAAAATCTCGTCCTCGCCCACTGCATCTGGCTGAAGCCGAACGAGAAGGAAATCCTCCGCCGGACCGGAACGCACGTCGTGCACTGCCCGAGCTCGAACTTGAAACTCGCCTCCGGTTTCGCGCACGTCCCCGACCTCCGTGCGCGCGGGGTGAACGTCGCGCTCGGCGCGGACGGCGCGCCTTGTAACAATAATCTGAACATGTTCACCGAAATGCGCCTCGCGGCCCTCCTGCATAAGCCGGCGCATGGACCGAAGACCCTGCCCGCTCGGGAGGTCCT
>JAYVXM010000239.1:0-1906 GCA_043785205.1 Bdellovibrionales bacterium | reverse complement strand
CGCCCAAATCATCACCCTCCTCGCGAAAAGACTCCCCGTCGAAGTCCTCTGCGTCTCGGAACAAAACGACACGCCTTCGATCCAAGCCTCGGTCGAAGCGGCTTTCGGCCCTCATGTTTCCGTATCGTGCCATCCGCTCGATAAGGGAAATCCGATCCTCGCCTCCTTCGACCTCATGCGCCCCCATTTCGCGAAAGGCTACTCCCACAGCATCGAATCCACCCTGCGTTCGAAGGCCCAACCCGGCGATCTCGTCTGGCTCTCGCGCCTCCGCATGGGGAAATACATGAGCCTCGCCCGCAAACTCGGCTGCTTCTCGATCCTCGACGAACACCAAATCGAGAGCGATCTCCTCTTCGACAACGCTTTCACCCAAATGCGTTTCTGGCACCAAGGCGTCACCGCCGCCCAGTGCGCCCTCTACGAAAAGAAACTCAGCTACGCCGCCGACCTGGTCGTCACCGCGTCCTCGATCGACGCCTCGCGAATGGAAAAACTCGCCCCGAATTCGAAATGCTCGGTCATCCCGTTCGCCATCGACACGAAAAACTACGCGGCCCTAGCCGATCCGAACCGCACGAAAGCCGTCGGCGGAATCCGTCTCTCCTTCATCGCCGACCTCGACTACCGCCCGAACCTCCACGCCCTCGAGTGGATCCGCGACGAGCTCCTTCCTCGCGTCCTGGGCGCCTTCCGCGAAGATAAACCGACGTTCCTCATCCACTGCCAGACGACGAACCTCGACGCCCTGACGAAGCGATTCCCGGAATTCGTCTTTCGCGAATATTCTCGCAATGAAGAACTCGTGGATCAACTCCGTGACTCCGTCGCGGCGGTTTTCCCGCTCCGCTACGGCCGCGGAAACCGAATCCACATCCTCGAGGCGATCGCCGCCGGCATCCCCGTCGTCACGACCGGTCGCGGAGCGGACGGCCTCTCGCTAAAGCCGCTCGCCGACGTCTGCATCGCCGAACGGCCCGACGAATTCACGTCCCTCGTCATGCGCATCGTCCGCGATCCGAACTTCCGCACGACCCTCGTCGAGCACGGACGAAAAACCGTTCAATCCCGCTTCGACTGGGCCCAGTCGACGCCGGCGATGGACTCGATCTTCACGAAACTCGGAATTCCCTAGGACGTCCGCTGCGAGCGCTGGCGCATCCCGATCATCACGCCGTAAAGCACGGCGAAAAGCACGACGCCCGCCACGATCCAAATCACTTTCGCCTTCATCACGGAGATGAGCTGTTCCGGCGACTGAAGGAGCTCGGGCGAATTTCCAATCACGGCCCGTCCGAACCAAGAAAGCACGAAACACCAGAGCGCCGAACCCGCGACCGTCGCCAAAGAGAACCCCGCGTAGTTCATCCGAAAAAGTCCGGCCGGGATGCCGACGAGATGACGGATTACCGGCAGCAATCGCGCGATGAAAATTCCGACGACACCGTGAGCGCGCACCCACGCTTCGCCTTGAACGAGTTTTTCTTCCGAGAGGAAAACATATTTCCCGTACCGCCGGCCGAAGCGATGCACGAGCGGAACGCCGAGCCCGCGCGAAAGGAGATACATCGCGCTCGCCCCGAACCAACTTCCGGCGGTGCCGGCGGCGATCACGCCCCAGAAATCCATCCGTCCCTGCGCGGCCCAGAATGCCGCGGGCGGAATCACGATCTCCGACGGCACGGGAATGATCGAGCTTTCCATGGCCATCAGGACGAAGACACCGAGGTATCCCCAGTGCTCCACCCACTGGAACCACGAGACGAGCCAGGCATGGATCATGGGCTAGACGTCCTTCGAACCGGGATCTTTAGGATCCTTCGGGAGGGCGTCGTCGTGAGCTTTCCCCTCCAGCCCCTTCTTGAATGCATGCATCCCTTTGCCGAGCGCCGAACCGAGCTCCGGC
>JAYVXM010000238.1:0-6472 GCA_043785205.1 Bdellovibrionales bacterium | reverse complement strand
CCGATGGGATACCGGAACCGTCCCTGCCGATCGATCGGCAGCCCGCATCGACTTCCTTACCTAATCCGCATTTGATGGGCTGGTTCAACACCGTCATTCCGGGGGGCGGAAGGTTACTTCGTGGTCAACCCTGGGCTGCGATCGGCGAGGCAACTGTCGAAGGCGTAACGTTCGGTTACGGTTACCACCTTTCGAAGCGATCCCCGCTTTCGATCGACGGCGTTCCGGAAGACTACCCGGCCGCGAGCCCCGGTACGATCATTCGTACTCGGCACTCAGTCTGCGTCCTGGTCGATCCCACCACCAAGAAGTGGCTCCGCACCGCGAATTCAACGTCGACTTCCACGGTCTTCAATACGGAACCGATCGACTTAACTCGCCCGATCGGAGCCGCGTTTCTCCAAGAGGTCGGCCTCAAGTACCATATGATGAATGTGTTCGATAATTATCGGGCCGTTCTCCTCGCGCGCGGTGGTGATCTCGGGCAAGGGATCGAAAGAAAATCGACGACCGATCTTTTTCTAGAGCCGTTTCGCGTGGAACAGCTCACGAATCCTTGGGTCTATATCCCTTTGCTCCTGGTCGCCGGCTATACCGCTTACGATTATCGGTCCCAGGTCAGTGCCGGGCTCACTCCGACTCAGCGCCTTTCCTCGGCTTCAAATCGGTTCGTGGCTTTTAACCAGATGGTTCTCTATCCGGTCGGGAGCGGCGCGCCGGAAGAAATGTTTTACCGCGGCTTCGTCCAGAACGAAGCTTACTACCTCACTCGCTCCCCCTGGGCATCCGTGATGATAAGCGCTCTCGCCTTCGCCTTTTCCCACGGCGGCGACGGCCGGCTCCCTGCGGGAATCAGCGGACTTTATACCGGCTTTCTCGCTTCGCACCACAACGGGAAACTTGGACCCGGCATCACTTTGCACTTTTGGTCCGTGTTTTTTTTGGGGATCGAATCCTATCTACTCGTGAAGCGATCACAAGCGGGCGGAAACTCCCAACCCTTTGGATTCCAATTTACCGTCCCATTTCAGCTCCGATGAAGCTTTTCGAATGTTCAATTATCCTTTGCCTCCTCCACGCGAACGCATTCGGAAGCGAGACGCCAATGCTCAAGAGTTTTGGAAGACTTCCTGAAAAATATCCGGCCTCCGAGGCCCTCGGGTCCGTGCCGAGTCCGTACCGCGAGAAAGTTCTTACTCTCGTCGCGACCTGGCCGAAAAAGTCCACGTTCAATCGAAAAACCCTTCCGCCGGCGGACGGCGCCGATATCGAGACCCAGTGTTATGAAACGCCGAAAAATCCGACCTACATCGGTGTCGGACAACGCATGGTCGTCGCAGTTCCCTATGAACGCATGGTCGAAATCGTCGATGACTTTCCGGCCTACGTCGGTCTTTTCGAGGGACTCGTACGCGTCACGGCAAAAGAATGGGACGGAAATCGAACCGTCACGGAATGGGAAGAGGAAATCCCCTTTCCCTTCGTTCCGAACGAACACAATCAAATGATTCACCTTATTTCTTCGCCTCGACCCGGACTTAAAATCTATCGATACGGTCTAAAAAGAAGCGACAATATGGTTAAAAATGATGGCGCAATCGTACTCGAGCGCGGAGATAAGGGTCAGACTCTTTATTCGGAGTTCGATTTTTTCGATGCAAATTGGGGCATCGCAAAGTCCTTTGGCGTGGAACGCGTCTGGAAGGATAGCCTCGAAGGTCTTTTCCAGTCGGACCTCGCGCTTAAACTTCGCGCCGAAAACCCGAGCTGGACGACGACTAAAGTGCGCGCCGAGAGTCTCGCCAGAGCCAAAGCGTTGATGAAAAGAAAAGACTATTGCCCGCGGGTAGCGATCCCGGTTGCCGACACCGAGGTCCCCTAAATGCCTCAGATCAGTCGCGAGGAGGCGTACCCGAAATTCATGCGCCTCGGATTCAATTCGAGTCATTTCGTGTGGTTTCTCGCCGATCTGAAATTCTTCGAGACGACGAACGGCTACGTTTTCGCCTACACGCAGGTCGGCGACGTGACACTTTTCGCGCTGGAGCCGCTGATTCCCGAGGGGAATCCGCCGCTCGCGGCGGCCTGGGGCGAGGTTTGCGCGGCGATTTCACCGACAATTTCCGCGTTCGTTTCGGTCTATAAGCCCTTCGTTCAGGAACTCACCCGGCTCGGATTTCAAAATATTCGGATCGGGTCGGAACCGTGGGTGAAGCTAACCGAATGGATGCCGACGGGAAACTCGGGCCGCGGCGTTCGCTCTGCCCGTAACTTTGCGATTAAAGCCGGCCTGCACGTCGAGGAGTGGAATTGGCAGGACCTCGAAAAAAGCGCGGAAAAACGCGCGGCGCTGACCCAGATCTACCGGGACTGGACGAGCCCGCGCTGGCTGAGCTTGAGCGGTTTTACGCTTTCGACCAATCCCTTCTCCCGCATGGGGGATCGACGCTATTTCGTGCTTCGATCTGCGAAGCGGATCGAGGGCTACGTCGTGGCCAGCCCCGTTCCGAAGACGAAGTCTTATTATCTCGAGGACGTCATCCTCCGGAGAAACGCGCCGAAAGGGTCGGGGGAGCTGATGACCCTCGAGGTCATGTCGGCTTTGAATACTTCGCAAGCGTTCGAGGCGAGCCTCGGTGTCGTACCGGCGCCCCTACCGCGGAATACGCCCCCGATGGATATCCCGCCGCTCTTCCGGCTCCTTCTCGTCACGGTACCGGCCCAGCTACGAGCCTTTTACAATTTCGAAGGAATGGAGCTCTATCGAAAGCGATTTAAACCTCACCGCTGGGCGGAGGTCTTCTTCGCGGTCGGAAATCACGAGAAGGGAACGCGGAGCGATACGGCCGCCTGGATGAAATCCGCGGCCGCCCTCCTTCGCGCCTTTAAACCCCGACTCAGCATCGGACCTCGGTTCACCCTCGACCTCGTCACCGCTCCGTTTAAGAACTATCCGGTCAGCTCGTCCGTCGCCGTCCTCAGCATCGGACTCTTCATCGGCGTCAATCACGGCGGAGCGCTCCCCGACTTGGCGCTTACGCGCTTTGGTTTCTCCGGAGTCACGCCCTTCCAAGAATGGTTTTACCGAAGCGTGGTTTCGGATCTTCTCTATTCTGACGCGTTCCACTTCTACACGTGTTTCACCCCTTTCCTATTCTTCCTCATGTGGGCGGAGAAAACTCGTTCGCGTGGCTTTTTCGTCCCGTTCTTCCTGCTCTCAACAATCTTCGACGATTTCTTGAACTACGCCGTCGTCATTTTACCTTTCGCACATCTCCACTCGAAAATTTTCACGACGCTCGTCACTGAAAAGCAAGTCGGGGGTTCGCTCGTTCTTGCGCTTCTCGTGGGTTTGCAAATCACCCATCTCCGCAAACACCGGGAGCTGGTATTCGCGGGCGCGTCCATTCTCTCCATGCTCGGGATCATTTTCGTTTCCGGCGAGATCCACTCCCTCCTCTTAAATCTGAACCACTTCTTTTTTCTGTCATTCGGATTCATCACCGGAAAATTGAAGTTCGAGTGGGACCGGATGGGAAATCGTAAACATGCGAAAGACAAATCGCCAGCGTTAAAATCCGACGAAACGGACGAACCCCTACCCGGAAAGTCCGGGCGGCCATGAACGGGTCGAGGGCGTCGCGGGAAAATCGTCGTGGGTGGATCATCCCGGGAGCGGTGGTCGTTATCCTCGCGTCCTCGTCTGCTCACGCACGCGTTTACGATCTCTACCGATCGGACGCCCCGAAAGGCGCCTTTTGTTCGGCGATCGCCGGTGCGTGTTCCGCCGACCCCGAACTCGAAAATGGATTCTACCAGAATCCGGCGTCACTGACGGCCGGCGCTGCGAAGTGGAACTTCGACTTGGACTACGACGGTTCGGGAAACCTCGAACCCGGTTCGAAGGGTGAAAATTCGATTCAAGAGAGTACTTTTTCCGGCGGCATCGGCGGTTCCTGGGAAAACTGGGGTATCGGACTCGGCTTCGTCCAGAAACGGACCGAGGTCGACTCGACCGTGGCGGTCACCGACAGCCTTGGGCTCGTCCAAAAATTTCCCCTTTCGTCGACCTCGTCCTCGCTCGACCTCCTCGTCCCGATTTCCCGCCGCGTAAACTCCCGGCTTTCCGTCGGTATGGGAGTCTCCGCTTCCATCTGGTCCCTGTCTCTCGTCGGGGGAAACGGGAGTCGCGCCCAAGTCACCCGGGATAGCGCGCCGATTCGGTGGGGATTTCGGGTCGGGACTTACTTCCATGAACCGGCGAGCAGCTGGAGCTTCGGGTCCTGGCTTCGGCTCCCTTCAACTCGATATTCCCACGTCGTTTTCGATACTCAGGCCTATTCAAATAGCCTTCATTACGAAGAGGACGTCGCTCGACACGATCCCTGGGTCTGGGCGACGGGGGCGAGGTGGACACCATGGCGCGACGGAAAATTTTTTCTCCTCGACCTTAAATTCATCGGCCCGACCACGGACGGATATCTCCTCACTTACGACACGTTCGCGACGGCCTTCGGGGAGAGCCAGCTTCGCGCGAAAGGACGTTCCATCGTCGTCGAACCCCGCGCCGGTTTCCAAATACCGACCCATTTTCGAAGTGGGCGAAAATCGACGCTTCTCTTGGGAAGTTTTTTGGAAAGTTCGCGGCGGGAGGGATTGGGCAGCCGAGTTCATTTCACCGGCGGCCTTTCTTACGAAGCCATATCCGGTTTCGAATTCATGATCGGAGGGGACATTGCTAAGGACTTTGCGCAGCTTTTCATCACTTTCCGCTAGCACTGGATTCTTTCTCTCGGCGCTCCTTCTCTCGGGATGCGGCGCTCACTCCTGCAATTTTTTCAGTCGCCTCTTGAACGAACCGAGCTGTAAATCATTTAGGCTGAGCGCCCAGCGCGTTCCGATCGGCGGCGGCGCGTCCTGCGCCGGCTCCGCCTTTAGCCGAAAAGTTCGGGTCCAGTGCCCACTCGGCTCGGGAACGACGAACCAATGTTCGTCCTTGCTCGCCGGCGGTACGGTTTACGCTCTCCTCGTGCCGAACAATTCGGCGGGCTCATTCGTCGACGCGACCGGTGTGATCTATTCGAACTGCGGCCCCCTCTTAAGCGACTTTTTTGCGGGCACGGTCCAGACCGTGAGTGGTTTCTACTCCGGTTCCGCGACGATTCCGGGAGATACGGTCGCCTGCGACGATACGACGGGTTGCACGCTAAACCCGAGCCAATCGTGCTTCGCGGGGTGGACCGCCGGCGTGGGCGCGACCGGCACGGCCGCCCTCCCGAATGGGACTTCCGTACTCGCATGCGTCTATATCGATAACTCCTTCCAAGTGACCCCTCCGGCGCCGCCGTCGATCAATAATTGGAACACTGATCCCCTTACGCCACTCATTATCTCAGGAGACCCGACCTTCACGAGCGGTTGGCGGGATGCTTATTAAATGAAATATCCATTTTCCTTCACTCTTATCGCCGCTCTTCCTTTTCTCATCCTCGGTCCGGTTCGCTCATCCGCGGCGATGAAGCTCCTACCCGAATCCCACCACCAGCGCTACCAAACCTACGGCCTTTTTATCGACAACCAAACGACCCTAATCTACCGCGACGGCGGAAAAGCGTGGGGCGCGCTTGCGTCGACCGTCGCCCTCTTCGGCCGGGAAGAATCCGGAGAAACTTCCCAGTTCGTCTTGAGCGCTTCCGTGAATACCGCCTTCCGCCTCGCCGACGCGCTCTCGCCGGAGACCGCCGACGCCCGGGTCGATTTGACTTGGGACACTTCGCTCGGTGAAGAGTGGCTGTTAAGTGCTGGTTATAGTCATTCTTCCGGGCACGTGAACGACGATGTTCTCCCCGAGGATCGCGGTCTTATGACCTTGAATGTGGGCATTGATTCCATTCCCATCCGGCTCATTTACGACGGCAACGAATTCTATCGCCCCGGGGTGACGCTAAAACCTTTGATCTCGGTGTCCGAGCCGCACTCGAAAGGCTTCCAGGCGAACGCCTTCTTCGAGTGGTTTCCCTGGGGGCATTCGAAGCGGCTCGACCACGCGACACCGTACCTCGCCCTCGGTCTCGAGGAGTATGGACGGGACTCGGTCCAAACGGGATTTCACGCCCAGGCAGGCGCTTACTTCGGAAATCACCGCGAGGCGAACCGGGCGAGCGCGATGCGCTTGATGGTCGGATTCTACTCAGGCCAGGATCCGCGCTTGAAATACTTCTACTATAAAGGAAGCCGCACGACGTTCGGATACGCCGGCATGATGTTCGACCTTTAGCCCGGCCGCGTGAAGTCCCGGATCAGGTCCGGTACTTTTCGAGTCCGAGCTTCTTCGCCCATTGATCTTCCATCCGAACGCGCATGAACGTTCCCTTTTCGAGGTGTTTTACGCGATCGACGCTACCGTGTTTATGGACGAGCGCCTCGAGTTTTGACTCCGAGTAAGGGACGACGATTTCGAAGGCTTCGAGCT
>JAYVXM010000237.1:0-6482 GCA_043785205.1 Bdellovibrionales bacterium | reverse complement strand
GAGATCGAGCAGCCCGCCCACGCGGTCGCGAACGGCTATTTCGTCGCCGCCATCAATCGGGTCGGAACCGAGGCGCCATGGAACATCGGCGAATTCTACGGTTCGTCGTATTTCGTCTCGCCGAAGGGCAAGATCGTCGCCCAAGCGTCGAAGGACAAGGACGAGCTCCTCATCGCCGACCTGAATTTCGACGAGATCCGCGAAGTGCGCGACCTCTGGCAGTTCTACCGCGATCGTCGACCGGAGACGTACGAGCCCCTTTCCAATATCGAGACCATGTAAGTCACCGCCTTCCGTCCACGGAGATGATCGATGTCCACGACTCGCACGAATGAAGAGATGATCGCGTTCCGCAAAGCGCACTTCCTGCCGACGGCCAGCCTTTACCACAAGGAGCCGCTCCATCTCGCGAAAGCCCAGGGCCAATACGTCTGGGACGCGCAGGGGAAGAAGTACCTCGACGGGATCGGCGGAATCGTCTGCATCTCCGCCGGACACAATCATCCGCGAATCAAGCGGGCCCTCGCGGCGGCCCTCGAGCGCGACCAGATCCAGCACACCTCGACGCTCTACCTTTCCGATCCGGCGATCGACGCCGCGGAAACGCTCCTCGCGGAGGCGCCGGCCGGCGTCGACCGCGTCGCCTTCACGAACTCGGGTTCGGAAGCGAATGAACTCGCGATCATGGCCGCGCGGCACGCGACGGGCGAGACCGCGGTCTTGAACCTCCGGCATTCCTATCACGGCGGAACGTCGGGCACGCTCGCGAACTGCGGGCATCACACCTGGCGCTTCAAGTCCCAGCCGGCGCTGAACACCGTCGCGGTGGTCGAGCCGAACTGCTACCGGTGTCCGTACCAGAAGACGAAGGAATCCTGCGCGCTCGAGTGCGCGAAGGACGTCGAACGCGCGATCCAAACGGCGACGAACGGCAAGATCGCGGCGATGATCGTCGAGCCCGTGATGGGCGTCGGCGGGTTCATCACGCCTCCGGAGGAATATTTCCCGATCGTGACGAAGACCGTCCATAACTACGGCGGGACGTACATTTCCGACGAAGTACAAACGGGCGCGGGCCGCTGCGGCGGCGAGTTTCTATTGACGAAGGATCTGAAGATCGACGCCGACATGGTGACGATGGCGAAGGGATTCGGGAACGGCGCCGCGGTCGGCGCGGTGCTAATGAAGTCGGACGTCGCCGAGAAGATGACCGGCCGCCTCTACTTTAATACCTTCGGCGCGGATCCGCACCAGATGATCCAGGCGAAGGAAACGATGGACATTATCCGGGACGAAAAGCTCGTCGCGAACGCGAAGGCGATGGGCGCGCTCCTCGTCGACGGAATGAAGGAGCTCGCGAAGCAGTTTAACGTGATCGGCGACGTCCGCGGCCGCGGACTTCTCCTCGGCATGGAGCTCGTGAAGGACCGGACCGCCAAGACCTACGCGACCGAAGAAGCCGTCCGTTTCATGGACGAGTGCAAGGACCGCGGACTTCTCCTCGGCAAGGGCGGACTCCTGGGGAACGTCGTGCGGATCGCGCCGCCGATGGGGATCAACCGCGAGGACGTCGCGTTCATGCTGAAGGTCATGGCCGAGGCGTTCACGGCGATCGAAAAGGCGTTCGGGAAGGCCGGCGCATGACGGTCGCTAATCTCGGACTCACTCCCCGCGACGCTTCGCCCGGCGTAAAGCCCGATCGGCTCGCGTCGTCGATCTACGGAAAGGTCTTTTGCGACCTGGTTCCGCCGCTCGGGAAGACCGATGCGGAGATCGAATCCTCGCGCTGTTATTATTGCTACGACGCTCCCTGCATTCGCTCGTGCCCGTCGGAGATCGACATTCCGAGTTTCATCCGGAAGATCGGGAACGGGAACGTTCGCGGCGCCGCGACGGATATTCTCGACGCGAACGTCCTCGGCGGAACGTGCGCCCGGGTTTGTCCGGTCGAAACGCTCTGTCAGCAGGCGTGCGTGCGGGACAAGGCGGACGGAACGCCCGTCGCGATCGGCGCGCTCCAGCGCTACGCGACCGACGCTCATTTCACCGCGATCGCCGCGGGGAAGGAGAAGTCCCACTTCACCCGCCTTCCTTCGAACGGAAAGAAGGTCGCCGTCGTCGGGGCCGGACCGGCCGGACTTTCGGCCGCGCACCTCCTTTCGCGGTTCGGGTTCGACGTGAAGATTTTCGAGGCGAAGGCGAAGGCCGGCGGCCTGAACGAATACGGGATCGCGCCCTACAAGGTTGTCGATGACTTTGCCCAGCGGGAAGTCGAATTCGTCCTCTCCCTCGGGGGAATCACCGTCGAGTACGGGAAAGCGCTCGGCCGCGACTTCACGGTCGAATCGTTGAGGAAAAACTACGACTCGGTTTTTCTAGGCGTGGGCCTCGCCTCGAATAATGGTCTCGGAGTTTCGGGTGAAGAACTCCTCGGCGTCGAGGACGCGACGAAGAAGATCGAGGAGATCCGCCAGTCGAAGGACCTTTCGAAGATCGTCGTCGGGCAGCACGTGCTCGTGATCGGCGGAGGGAATACCGCGGTCGATATCGCCGTTCAGATGAAGCGTCTCGGTTCGGAGTTCGTCACCTTGGTCTATCGCCGGGGTACGGAACAAATGGGCGCCACCGGCCACGAGCAAGAAATCGCCGCGAACAACGGGGTTTTGATCAAGACTTGGGCGAAGCCGAAGGAAATCCGGGGAGCCGGGCACGGCGTGACTGAGATGGAATTCGAATACACCGAGCTGAACGCGGCGGGGAAACTCGTCGGGACGAGTAAGACTTTCACGCTGAAGGCGGATCAGGTTTTCAAGGCGATCGGGCAGAAGCTCGTCGCACCGGCCGGACTCGAAGTTACGGGCGGCAAGATCGCGGTCGACGCGAATTTTCAGACGACTCTGCCCGGCGTGTACGCGGGCGGCGATTGCGTCGGCGTCGGCGAAGATCTCACCGTGACGGCAGTTCAGCATGGAAAGCTCGCGGCGCGCGCAATTTTCGCGGCAGCTTTTCCTGGGAAGGCGGTCCCATTTTTGAATTCTTCCGCGAACCCCCAGGACGACGGACGCGCGAGTGCTTCCGCTCCTCACTCCGGTGGAGGACATCGCTAATGGCCGATTTAACGTGCACGATCGCGGGCGTAAAATCCCCGAACCCGTTCTGGCTCGCTTCGGCGCCGCCGACGGATAAGAAATACAACGTCGAGCGCGCGTTTCGCGCCGGCTGGGGCGGCGTGGTGTGGAAGACGCTCGGTGAAGATCCGCCGGTCGTGAACGTCTCTTCGCGTTACGGCGCGATCGACGTGAACGGATTCAAGGTCGCCGGGCTGAACAATATCGAGCTGATTACGGATCGGCCGCTCGAGGTGAATCTCCGCGAAATCACCGAGGTGAAGCGCGAATGGCCGGATCGGGCTTTGATCGTTTCACTCATGGTCCCTTGCGAAGAAGAGTCCTGGAAAAAAATCCTGAAGAAGGTCGAGGCGACCGGCGCCGACGGCGTCGAGCTGAACTTCGGTTGTCCGCACGGGATGAGCGAGCGCGGGATGGGTGCGGCCGTCGGGCAAGTTCCGGAGTACGTCGAGATGGTCACCCGGTGGTGCAAGGCGCACACGCGGATGCCGGTGTTCGTGAAGCTTACGCCGAACATTTCCGACGTGCGCGTGCCGGCCCGTTCGGCGAAGGCCGGCGGGGCGGATGCAGTTTCCCTGATCAACACGATCAATTCGATCGTTTCCGTCGACCTCGACGCGATGGCCCCGAATCCGATCGTGGGCGGGAAGGGGACGCACGGGGGGTACTGCGGGCCGGCGGTGAAGCCGATCGCGCTGAACATGGTCGCCGAGATCGCGCGCGATCCGCTGACTCACGGGTTGCCGATCTCCGGGATCGGCGGGATTTCGACCTGGCGGGACGCGGCCGAATTCATGGCGCTCGGATCGGGCTCGGTCCAGGTTTGTACCGCGGCGATGCACTACGGCTTCAAGATCGTTCAGGACATGAACGACGGTCTGGCCAATTGGATGGATACTCAGGGCTACCGCAAGCTTTCCGACTTCATCGGCAAAGCCGTCCCGAACGTCGTGAACTGGAATCAGCTCGACCTCAATTTCAAGACGATCGCGAACATCAATCAGGACCAGTGCGTGAACTGCGGCCTCTGTTACGTCGCCTGCGAGGATACTTCCCACCAGTCGGTGCGGAAGCTCGCGGGTCTCACGCGGCGGGATCCGATTCGGTACGAGATCATCGACGAGGAGTGCGTGGGATGTAACCTCTGCGCGGTCGTTTGTCCGGTGAACTGCATTTCGATGGTCGAGGTCGACCGGGGACTGCCGTATCTCCCTTGGACGAAGCATCCGAATAATCCGATGGCGAGCAAGTAGGGCGCGGCCGCTGATGACGCGGTGTGCCCCTATCAACCTGGGTCACCCCGTCCCCTTTCGTCTGCCGACTACCTTCCATGTACCCCCTGAGCTTTAAGGTAGATCTCCGCGAAATGACGGTGGTATTCCCGCCCCATGAGCTACACGAACGAAGACCTCGCGGCGACGCCGCTCTCGAAGCGCACTTGGGGAACTTGGAACTACGCCGCGCTCTGGATCTCGATGAGTCTTTGCATTCCCACCTACATGCTTGCGAGTTCGCTGATCGACGGCGGGATGAACTGGTGGCAAGCGATCCTCACGATCGGCCTCGGAAATACGATCGTCCTCATCCCGATCGTCCTGAACGGACACGCTGGCGCCCGCTACGGCATTCCGTTCCCGGTCTTCGCCCGCGCGAGTTTCGGCATCCGCGGCGCGAACGTCCCGGCCATGCTCCGCGCGATCGTCGCCTGCGGCTGGTTCGGCATCCAAACCTGGATCGGCGGCTACGCGATCTACCAACTGCTCCGCGTCTGGTTCCCCGCCGTCGGCGAAGTCGGCTCGATCTTCCCCGCCTCGTGGGGCCTCGACACGGTTCCCGCGATCACGTTCCTTGCGTTCTGGGCGCTCAACATGCTCGTCGTCTACTTCGGCGTCGAAAGCATCCGGAAACTCCTCGTCTTCAAGGCGATCTTTCTCCCCGTCGCCGCGCTCCTCCTCCTTGGCTGGGCGATCTCCGCCTCGCACGGCCTCGGCCCGATCCTCGCCCAACCCTCGAAATTCACGACGACCGGCGCCTTCTTCGCTTACTTCTTTCCGGCCCTCACCGGCATGGTCGGCTTCTGGGCCACCCTTTCGCTGAATATCCCGGACTTCACCCGCTACGCGAAATCCCAGCGTGCCCAACTCGTCGGCCAGGCGATCGGCCTCCCGCCCGCGATGACCCTCTTCGCTTTCGTCGGCGTCGTCGTCACGAGCGCGACGACGATCGTTTTCGGATCGACGATCTGGGACCCGGTGGTCCTCGCCGGAAAATTCGAGTCGAAACTCCTCGTCACGTTCGCGATGCTCGCGATCGCGATTTCGACGCTCGCGACGAACATCGCCGCGAACATCGTCAGCCCCGCGAACGACTTCTCGAACCTCGCGCCCTCGAAAATCGACTTCAAAAAGGGCGGCTACCTTACCGGGCTCATCGGCGTACTCATCTTCCCTTGGAAACTGATCGCCGATCCACAGGGCTATATCTTCACCTGGTTGATCGCTTACTCGAGCCTCCTCGGCCCGGTCGGCGGCATCCTCATCGCGGATTATTACCTCGTCCGTGATCAACAATTAAACGTCGAAGCGCTCTACCGCGCGAAGAGCGAATACTGGTTCCGTAACGGCTGGAACCTGAACGCGCTCGCCGCGCTCGTGCTCGGAATTCTCCCGAACCTTCCCGGCTTTCTCGCCGAAATCAAAGTGATCAACAAGGACGGCGCGTTCTCGTCCGTCGTCGGCCTCTATCATTACGCCTGGTTTATCGGCTTCTTCGTCTCCGGCGCGATCTACGTCACGCTCGCAAAGCTAACGGCGGGAGCGCTCGAAAAGACCCGCTCTCGGTCCGAGCCCGCGTAGACGAGCTGAACGAAGCCGATATCCGTTCCGTCGATCCAAGCGCCCGCCCCATGCGGGGTGGCACCGCGTATGCAAGTTCGAAGGTGAGAAATTGAACGGTGAACAGTCGTCCGCGTCGAACCGATGCGACGCCCGAGATTAAAGTCCATTCACGCCAGGAGCTTTTGTATGCGTAACCACGCCCTCATCCCCGTCGCCCGCTTTCTTTTCGCCCTCATCTTTATTTTGGCTGGATTCGGCCACTTCTCCGACTCGACGATCGCCTATGCCGCAAGCCAGGGCGTTCCCTACGCGGGGTTTTTCGTACCGATGTCGGGACTCCTCGCGATCTTCGGGGGACTTAGTATTCTCTTCGGATTCAAGGCCCGCGTCGGCGCCTGGGCGCTCGTCGTCTTCCTCGTCCCGATCACGCTCAAGATGCACGCCTTCTGGATGGTCTCCGATCCGGCGGCCGCGGCCCTTCAACAAGTCATGTTCCTGAAGAACCTCGCCCTCCTCG
>JAYVXM010000236.1:0-1911 GCA_043785205.1 Bdellovibrionales bacterium | reverse complement strand
CCGGATTTTCCGGAGGAGTCGGGGACCCGGATTTAACCCCGGTCAGCCCGGCGAGGGCGAAGGTCAAACTGAGCGCGGTACCGAAAGTCTGGAGCGTCGATTTCATGCGCTCTCCATCTCCCGTTCCGAGCGGGAGTTCAAGCGCCGCCCCGCGATCGTTCGGACTTCTCCGACTCGAGCCGGAGCGCCCGCGCCTCCCGAAAGAGGGAGGCGTCCGGGACGATTCGTTCTCGCAGCGCGGCGAGCGTCAGGGCGATCCGGAGTGTTTTGTGGCGATCCCGAAAACTCCGGTACGGAACGACGTCGAGGGCCGCTCGTAGTTCCGTCGAGGTGGTCAGGATCTCCTCGAGTTCTTCGGGTGCGAGCTTCCCCGGAGGCGCCCCGTAACGCGCGATTAGGGTCGCCCGGGCCCGCAGGGTCGCCGACCGGATCGTCGCGAAATCGGTCGCTCCATCGCCGCCGGGGCGCCCATCCGGTCCCGCGAAGAGCCGGATCACGAGATCCAGCCGGTCGAGGATCGGTCCGCCGAGTTTCGCGAGGTACCGATCGCGCTCGTTCGGTACGCACCGACAGGACGGGAGCCGACCATCGGCCGGGGCGTCGGGGACGCCGCCGCACGGGCAGAGGTTTCCGCTTCCGGCGAAGATGAAATCGGACGGAAGCTCGAGTACCCCGCCGACTCGGGTGAGGGTCACGCGCCGCCGCTCGAGCGGTTCGCGAAGCGCTTCGCGCGAGTCGCGCGACCATTCCGGAAATTCGTCGGCGAGGAGGACGCCCCCGTGAGCGAGGGAAAATTCGCCGGGACGGAGGCATCCGCTCGCGAAGGAGCCGAGGAGCGCCGCCGGCTTCACCTGCGTTCCGATCCGGCGGAAAGGGGGCTCATCTTCGCGGCCCGAGATCTCGGCGAGAAATCGCCGCGTCCGGTTCGTTTCGCCGTCGAGTTCGGGTTGGAGCGCGAGGAACCATTCGAGGGCGACGGATTTTCCGACCCCTTTCGGGCCAAGGAGGAGGAAGTGGTGGGCGCCCGCGGCGGCGATCTGGAGAATGTCCGCCGTCGCGCGCGGAATGGGAAGGAGGTGGCGATGCGGAGGCGTCGGCCCGGTCCGAATCGCCGTCGCGGTCAGGGCGGGCGGCGGCGCGGGGTCCAGGACCGCGATTTCGGCTTCGCGAAAATGGTCGATCCCGACGATCGTCGGAACCTTCGCCGCCGCGAAAAGCTCGCGCGCGGTCGCGCGGAAGCGCGCTTCGTCGACTTTCGCGACGAGAATGAGGTCGGCGCCGCCGCGGATCGCCGCCGCGATCGCGCGGGTGGGGGAGCGCACGGATTTCACCCGACCGTCGAGGCCGAGTTCTCCCCAAGCGAAGATACGGAGGCGCGGATAGGGACCCCGCCGGGATTCGACTTTCCAGCCCGCGATCTGGACCGCGACCGCCATCGCGAGATCGAGGCCCGTCCCCTCCTTTCGTACGGAGGCGGGCGAAAGGTTCACGACGATTTTCCGCTTTGGAAACTCGAACCCGCTCGATTCGATCGCCGAACGGATCCGGTCCTTCGCTTCGGCGACTTCCGGGCCGGGGAGGCCGATGATCTGGAAGCTCGGAATGTGGTAACTCGAGGCGATTTCGATTTCCTGGCAGCGCGGGTCCACGTTTCCGTTCAAAAGCGTGAAGACTTCGGGGTAAGGATCCATGCCCTCCCGAAAGCGAAGCGCGTGCCGAGCGCGCTATCCGCGACGCTTGAGCCGTTCGAGCATCTCGTTTCGCGCGCGATTGATCGCTTCGGCGATCGCGGTGCCTTCGGACCACTCACGCGTACCGGGCCGGCCGAGGCGATCGGGGTGATACTGCTTCATCTTGTCTTTGTACGCCTTCTGGATCTCCCGTTCGGAAGCCAGTGCCGGGATGCCGAGC
>JAYVXM010000235.1:0-6488 GCA_043785205.1 Bdellovibrionales bacterium | reverse complement strand
GCCGCGCCAAGAAACGACGGTGATCGAAGACATTCTCGTCCAGGTCGGCCGGACCGGGGCGCTCACTCCGGTCGCGGCGCTCCGACCCGTCAAGGTCGGCGGCGTGATGGTCAGCCGCGCAACGTTACACAATCAGGACGAGATCGATCGCAAAGACGTCCGAATCGGCGATACTGTCTTCATCCAGCGAGCCGGCGACGTGATACCGGAAGTCGTTTCGGTGATCAAAGAAAAGCGAACCGGTAAGGAAAAAAAATTCTCGATCGTCGAATGGTGCGAAAAGAACGGCATCGCGGCCGAGCGTCGCGAAGGCGAGGCGGCTTACCGCGCGACGAACGCGGGCAGCGAACTCCGGAAGCGGAGATTCGAACACTTCGCGATGAAGGACGCCATGGGGATCGACGGTCTCGGCGACCGGATCATCGAGCAGCTCCTCGACGCGAATTTGATCGAAGGCTTCGCCGATCTCTACCGCCTGCGGCTCGCGGATCTCCTCGCCCTCGAAGGATTCAAGGAAAAGTCCTCGCGAAATCTCCTCGACGCGATCGCGGCTACCAAAAAGATCGATTTATACCGTTTCCTTTTCGCGCTCGGGATCCGTCATGTCGGGGAGCGAACGTCGAAGATCGTCGCGAATCATTTCGGCGATCTCACGCCGATACTCAAGGCGAGTGAAGACGACTTCATGGCGATCCACGAGGTCGGGCCGGAAGTGGCGAAGTCGTTGCGGGAGTATTTCGGCTCGAAAGCGGGCGCCGCCGAGGTGAAGGACCTCCTAAAGGTCGTCGAGCCCGTGCCGCCTAAGAAAGCGGGAGCCGGGGCGCCGTTCGCGGGATTGACGATCGTGCTTACGGGAACGTTTCCGAAACTTTCGCGTAGTGAAGCGACCCGCCTGATCGAAGAGAACGGCGGGAAAACGGCTTCGAGCGTCTCGAAGAAGACCAGTTTCGTCGTCGCCGGCGCGGACGCCGGGAGCAAACTCGACAAGGCCCACGAGCTCGGAGTCGAAGTGATCGACGAAGCCGAGATGCTGCGTCGGATCGGAAAATGACTTCCAGAAACAAATAACCGGGCCGGAGTTGACTCGCTCCCCGAGCGCGGTAGGATTCTCGGAAATCATCCACTTTAGGATCTAACCAGGAGCTCGCCCATGTCCCCTCGTCGCCTGACCCTCACCCTTTCGCTTCTCGCCCTCGCTTTCGCCACGACCGCTCTCGCCGCGCCGAAAGTCGGCGACTCGGCCACGATGGACGGCACGCTGATCGGCGACGGGATTAACGCTAAAGTATCGACGACCCAAAAGATCACCGCCCTGAACGCGAATACCGGCGTCTACACCGTCCTCCAGTCCCAGACGGTGGCCGGCCAGGTCCAGTCGAAGGAAGTTCAAGTGGCGGCGAGCGACCTAATGAGCGAGGAAAACGCGGCCCTGATCGTCTCGGCCTGCGAGTCTCAGGGGATCGGCAAGAGCGAACACGTCGCCGTCGGCGCCGGCGCCTTTGATACGTGCCGCGTGACTTCTCAGAACGGGTCGCTTCTCTGGATCGCCACCGTTCCGTTCGGCGTCGTGAAGATCGTAACGAAGGTCAGCGCAGGTACGGTGGAACTCGGCGCTTCCGCGTTCACTCGCGGACAGTAATCTTTCGAAGTTCGCGAAAGGGCGTTCCGGTGAATCCGGGACGCCCTTTTCGCGTTCTGGCACATCGGATGCAATTCCTCTAGGAAGGCCATTCCAGGAGGAAATATGAGAAAAAATGCCACGAAAAGTGCTCTGTATATCGCGGTCGTCGTGACTGGGGTCACGGGCTGTGCGTCACCGGAAAAGGGAACGGCTATTGGCGCGGGAGCGGGAGCGGGGGCGGCGGTTGGCGCCGGAATCGGCGCGCTCACGGGCGGCGGAAAGGGCGTCCTCATCGGCGCCGCGGCTGGGGGGGCGGCCGGCGGGATGTTTGGGAACCTGCTCGACCGACAGGCGGCGGAACTTCGGAAGGTCGCGGAGACGAAGCGGACCGACGAGGGCATCATCGTGAGTTTGAAAAACGACCTCCTCTTCGATACGGGAAGCGCAAACCTGACGGGCGACGCGAAGAACCAGGTCACCCAGCTTGGCGCGATCATCGCGAAATATCCGTCCGATCAGGTCACGATCATTGGTCATACCGATGACGTCGGTGGAGTGAAACGTAACCTCGAGCTTTCGAAGGAGCGCGCGAATTCGGTTCAGGCCGCCCTCGTCCAAAGCGGCGTCCCCGCGGGCCGGACGAAGACCGAGGGCCTTGGCGAATCCGAACCGGCCGTGCCCGGAAAGACGAAGGCGGCCCGGGCGAAGAATCGTCGGGTCGAGCTAAAGATCATCGATCCGACGGCCAAGGGTTGATCGGTTAGGCGAGCAGCTTCGCGAGATCGCGGACACGGGCGACCGTCTGAACGTGGATCCCGGCGCCTTCGACGACTTTTTTCGGCGTATTTTCCGGAATGACGACAGTCGTGAAGCCGAGCTTCTTCGCTTCCGAAATCCGCACGTCCATCAGCGGCGCTCGACGAACTTCGCCGGTAAGCGCGAGCTCGCCGAGAAAGAGCCAGTCGCCACGGAGGGAAATCTCCTCGACGCTCGACCAGATCGCGGCGGCGGCCGCGAGGTCGACGGCCGGTTCCGAAATCCGGAGGCCGCCGGAGACGTTGAAGAAAAGGTCCTTCTGGGCGAGCGGAATTCCCATATGGCGTTCGAGGATCGCGGCGATGATCGAGAGCCGGGCGCCGTCCATGCCGACCGCGGTCCGACGGGGTACCGCGAGGCCGCTCGGAACGACGAGGGCTTGGAGTTCGACGAGAAGCGGGCGCGATCCTTCGAGCGATGCGGTCACGGCGACTCCGGAAACCTGTTCTTTCCGTTCCGAGAGGAAGAGCGACGAGGGATTCAGCACTTCCTTGAGACCCTCCGAATCCATCTCGAACACGCCGAGTTCGTTCGTGCTGCCGAAGCGGTTCTTCACCGTTCGCAGTAACCGGAAACTTTGGGACCCTTCGCCCTCGAAATAAAGGACGGTATCCACCATGTGCTCGATCGTCTTCGGGCCCGCGATCGTGCCTTCCTTCGTCACGTGGCCGACGAGCCAGACGGCCACCCCGGCCGTTTTCGCGAGGGTCATCAGCCGGGTCGTAATTTCGCGGACCTGGGAGACGCTGCCGGGCGCGCTCTGGGAATAAGCCGAACTGAAGGTCTGGAGCGAATCCATGAAGAGGACATTCGGTTTCAATTCGAGGACGTTCGCGAAGACGCGTTCGAGTTGGGTTTCGGCGGCGAGGTAAACGCGACCCTTTCCTTCGACGCCGAGGCGCTTCGCCCGGGCGGCGATCTGATCGAGGGATTCTTCGCCGGAGACATAAAGAATCTTCAGGGTGGGATTTTCCCGAAGGAGGCCCTTCGCCAGCTGGAGGAGGAGAGTCGATTTCCCGATCCCCGGGTCACCCCCGAGCAAAGTGAAAGCGTCGGGAACCAATCCGCCGCCGAGCGTTCGATCGAGTTCCGCCATTCCGGTGGCGAGGCGGCGCTTTGCGGATTTCGACTCGACCTCGTCGAGCGAAACGAAATCGGCGGTGCGTTTTCCCAAGGCTCTGAATTCCTTGAAATCGTCCCGGACGGAGGCCAGCGATCCGGCGGCGGCTTCGGCCTCCGGCTTTTCTTCCTGAAAGGAATTCCAGGACTCGCACGACGGGCATCGGCCGAGCCATTTCGCGGTCGCGAAGCCACAGTTCTGACACACGTACTGAGACTTAACCTTCATCCTTAATTTCGTAACACATGTTAGAATCAATGCGATGGCGAAAGAGAAAGACGCATGGGCACGGTTTCGGGAAAAAGATGAAAAACGCGTGGAAGAAGAGCGCCAAACGCTCCACGAGGAAATGCGCAAAATCGATCCGAACGCGAAGATCGGAACCTCGACGACGACGGATCAGGCTTTAATCGAACTCCTTTCGAAGTGCGAAGTCATGATGGAGCAGATCACGAACTTATACGGAATGTGGATCCAAGGCATGGAGCGCGCACCGCCGAACGAGCGTCGTCGTCATCTCGATGATCTCATTCTTAAGATCCAGGCTGCGGCGAAGCCTTCGGCGAATCTTCGCTTCCGTACCGCGGAGTTTTACACGAAGTTCGCGACCTACCGGGACAAGTGGGATCGTGTTTTGAAGGACATCGAATCCGGAAAGATCACCGTGAAACGGAAGAGCGTCTCCGGAGAATAAGAAACCCCCGACGTCGGGTTTTACCGGACATCGGGGGCGCTCTATTTTCGGAAGACCCTCTGATTTAGACTTCTTTATTTCAGGAGCGAGTCGCGCGCCGCGATCAGATCGCGGATGGCCTTCGCGCGGGCCGGGTCGTCGCCCTTCCCCTTATCGAGGGCGCCGAGATCGATGCCCGAGAAGTCCGCGTCTTTCCAGATCTTCGTGACGGTGGCGTCGATCATCGGATCGATTCCGAGGCTCGTCAGCGCGTCCCGCGTCTCTTTCGCGAGCTGGAGGGAGACTGTGATCCGCTCGCGGATTTCGGTCGGATCGCGATGATCGAGGCGGGGCTTCCACTTCGAGGAGAAGATCTTCGTCGTGATCAGGCGCCACGCTTTCGCGAGGGTACCGGGAGCGTCGCCGTATTTATCGGAGTCCGCGATCGCGTAGCCGTAAGCCATGAGGAAGTTTCCGCGAAGGCGAAGGATGAATTCCGCGTCCTTCTCGTACTTGCCGACGGTCGTCGCCCAAATCGGAAATTTCGCATCGGCGAGCGTGCCGCGATTTTTTTCCTGATTATACCGAAGCCCTTTGACGAGGATGTCGAGCGGGCGAAGCGAAGTTTCGCCGGTGCCGGCGAGGTACTGCGCTTGAAGCAAGTTCGTGCGATGGAGCGTGGCGGCCATCGCGTAGAGCGTCTGGTAGTCGCCCGATTGTTTCGTCGCGTTCACTTGGGAACGATCCGAAACATACGGCTCGAGGTTGGTCAGAAGCTCGGTGACCGCCTGGTCGATCGCGACTTCGCGGGGCGCGACGTCCGCGCACGACGAGGTCCAGAGTTGGTATTCGAAACCTTGCATGTACTTCGCCGCGAGCTCGAGCTTCTCATTGATGTTTTTCGATCCGCGCATCGCGGTCATGTCGGCATCGCGGGATTGCTTGGCGTTGCCTTGGCGGAGGGACGTGTACATTTTGCACGTCGTTTCTTCCATCCGCTTAGTCGTGTCGCCCATGTCTTTGGTTTGTTTTTGCATTTCCATCGTGGCGTCGTGCATGTCGTTCACTTTTCCACACGAGGACAAAGCGAGAACGGTGCCGAGCGAGAGGCCGATGGTCGAACGAGCGAGAATGGATGAACGGAAACGCATAGAAATCCCCCTTATAAACTGGCCGGGTTTTACCTCGGGGTGGGGGGAGAGGCAAGGGGAGAGATAACGCAGTCCGTTAATCCTAAACCTTGGGTAATTATTTGTTTTTATTAGTTTTTTTATTTCGAGACACTATCGACCGTGCGATTCCGCGCCGCGATCAAATCCGCAATCGCGTCGGCGCGAGCCTTTGTCTCGCCGCCGGCGGCTTGCATCGCGGAGAGGTTGAACGCCGAAAAATCAGCATGTTGCCAAACCTGCATGATCGTCCCGTCGACTTTCGGATCGATCCCGAGTTCCTTCAGCTTTTTTCGGGTCGCGACCGCGAAATCGAGGGGTGCGATCAGCCGTTGGCGAATTTCGGTCGCCGTCCGCTTCGAAAGGTTGGGTTTCCATTTCGAACCGAAGAACTTTTTACCGAGCCAAGTGGTCTGGAGTTCGACGTGCTTTAGCTTCGTCCAGAAGCCGGCCGAGTCGCCGTAGTCGCTTCCGTCCGCGATGGCGTACGCGTAGGCCATCAGAAAATTAGCCCGCAGTCGGAGAATGAACTCCGCGTCTTTTTCATATTTGCCGACTTCCGCCGCCCAGGTTGGGTACTTCGAATCCTTCAATTCGCCGCGATTCTTCGCCTGGTCGAAGCGAATTCCTTCGACGAGGAGGTCCTCGAGGGTCATCACCTTTTCGCCGGTGCCCGCGAGGAGTGATTCCTGAAGCGCGTTCGTGCGGTGGAGCGTGGCGGCGATCGCGTAAAGCGTTTCGTAGTTCGACGACTGCTTCGTGGCGATGACCTTCGCACGATCGGTGATATAAGGCTGAATCGCGGTTAAAAGCTCGGTCATCGCTTGTTCCATTACCATTTCCCGCGTCGCGATCGAGACGCAGACGGGGGACCAGAGCTGGTATTCAAATCCCTCCATGTACTTCGCAGAAAGCTCGAGTTTTTCGGTGATGTTCTTGCCCTTTACGATTTGTTGCATGTCCGTATCGCGGGAAGCCTTGGTGTTTCCTTGCCGGAGCGAGGCGTACATCGTGCAGGTCGTTTCGTTCATGTGGTCGGTCGTAACCGCCATATGATCGGTCGTTTTCGCCATTCCATCGGTCGTGGTG
>JAYVXM010000234.1:0-1916 GCA_043785205.1 Bdellovibrionales bacterium | reverse complement strand
TTCCTTTGCTTCCTTCTTTAAATGCGTTTGCACTTTCGCAACCGCGGACACCGATAGTTCCCCGGACTCGATCTTCTCTTTCAGCTCGGGGAGATCGCGAATCGCCCGCATCGCCTCGATTCGCTGGTAGGCTTGCGCATCGGTGAACCCGAGTTCCTTCACGCAATACGAAAAAAGCCCGTCGTAGCGAAGCTCCGCGTACGCGCGCCGTCGATCGATCTCGTAAAGGCAATCCAAGATCGCGGTTCCGATCCGGCGTTCGGTCGCGACTAACTTCTTAATGCGGGCGAAGAGGAATTCGTTTTTCATCCGATATACCTAACACGCGATTTTTCGGGCGTGAGATTCGCCAAGAAGCGCGGCAAACCCGCGGTTTTCTCGCGCACGAATCGCGAACACCCTTTCAAGCGATGAAGGGCGAATCCGCGCGGATAGGCGCTGATGAACGAGCCGATTCCGGTCGCGAATTCGGAGGCGCTAAAACTCCGTCAATAAAATTCGCCCGTCGATCTCCTTTATTACTGATATTCGCGATCGCACCGCTGACCGAATTTCAAGAACCCGTAAGATCCCCCTCGCCGAACCCGCGCCCATCCGCAGCCAACGCTTTTGCCCTTCAAAAAGACTCGAAAAGAATCGAACGCGAAACACGCGCCCGATGCCAGCGCCCAAGGACCTAACCCCGCCGCTCGAAAGTCGGCCTCGGACCGCGATATTTCCACCCCAGATCCTCGCACGTCACCGTATACATCAGGTGGTCGCGCCACGCTCCGCGCAGAAAGAGAAGCCGCTCCTTCAACCCTTCCTTCCGCATCCCCACCGCCCGCGCGAGCGCGATCGACCGGCGATTCCGCGGCTCGATCCCGGCCTCGATTCGATGAAGGCCGAGCTTCCGAAACCCAATTTCGAACGCAGCTCTCAACGCTTCGCGGGCATAACCCCGACCCCAATACGGGTTGAAAATCCCGTAACCAATAAAGGCATCTTGAGAAACCCCGCGCTTCACATCCATGAACGAGACCGCGCCGATCAAACGCCCATCGTGAAGAAAGATCGAAAGCTCGTAAAACGAATCCCCCCGCCGACGCTCGGACTGGCCCCGCAAAATCTTCCGAAATTCGGCCCGCGTGACCTCGCGCTCCGTCCGCGGCGGCCGGTCCCACTCGTTCTTCGGCGCGGGCCGTGTGAGGCACGCCGTCCGCCAAACGACATAATCGGTCGCCCGCATCGGACGAAGGACAAGCCGCTTAGTCCGCTTCTCGAGCTTCGGCACCCGCTTCGTTCGCTTTTCAAGTTTCGGAACACGCCTCGGCGAAGGAGCCATGACTTATTTCTGCGTAAAATCCCGCACGAGCGCCGCCCGCCGGGCCTTCCGCGCGAGCGCGAGCTCGACGAGTCTGGTGAGGAGCTCCGCGTAGGAAACCCCGCTCGCCTCCCACATCTTCGGGTACATCGAAATCGAGGTGAAACCCGGAAGGGTATTCACTTCGTTGAAATAGATTTTTCCGTCGCCCTTATCGAGAAAGAGGTCAACTCGCGCGAGTCCCTCGCATTCGAGGGTCGTGAACGCCCGGCGCGCGATATCCTGCGCGGTCGCGAGCTGGGCCTTCGTGAGATCGGCCGGAATTTTCATCGTCGCGCCGTTTTCGTCGAGGTACTTCGCCTCGTACGAATAGAATTCATGAGTCGCGTTGATCTCGCCCGCCACCGAAACGAGCGGCGGCTCGCCGTAGACCGGATTCTCCAATACGGAGAGCTCGATTTCGCGCGCGCTGATCGCCCTCTCGACGAGGATCTTCGTGTCGTACTTCAACGCATCCTCGACCGCCGCGCCGAAGTCCTCCGCGGTCTTCACTTTATGGACACCGACGCTCGAACCGGAATTCGCCGGCTTCACGAAAAACGGAAAGCCGAAA
>JAYVXM010000233.1:0-1916 GCA_043785205.1 Bdellovibrionales bacterium | reverse complement strand
GCCGCCGGCGATGGCGGGCGCGCTCTGGGCGGCGTGCGCCTTCGCGGTCGGGATTGGCACGCTCGCCGCGTATTTCCTGAATTTTTGGGCGCTCAAGTACGCGAAGCCGTCCCAGGTCGCGCTCTTCATCTACCTCCAGCCGATCATCGCCGCCGGGATCGCCTACGCGTTTTTGAATGAGAAGATGAGCCTCCGGGTCGCGCTCTCCTCGGGGCTGATTTTTCTCGGAATGATCACCTCCCTTTCGGGCAGTTACGGAAGGAAAAAGGCATGAGTGAACCCACGACCGTCCCCGAAGGAGTTACGCCGGATTCCCGGGTGTACGCGGGGTTTTGGATTCGCGCCCTTGCGTCGGTGATCGACGACGTCATCGTGATGATCGTCTCCCTCGCGCTAACGATCTTCGCACTCTTCGTGATTTTTCAGGCGACGAAGCCGGCGGCGACCTTCGCCGAGGCGTTCACCGGCGGGTTCATCCAGACGGTGAACTTCGCCGCGATGACGTTCGTTTCGATTCCGTATTATATCGGGTTCCACTGGCGTTTCGGATGGACGCCCGGAAAGCGCATTTTCCGGATCCGCGTGATCCGCGAAATCGACGACGGCGCGCTCAGCCTCGGGCGTTCGAGCGCGCGCTACTTCGCCCAGCTCCTTTCCGCGATTCCGTTCGGCGCCGGCTATCTGATGGCCGTATTCAACCCGAAGCGGAAGGCGCTCCACGACGTGATCGCGGGTACGGTCAGCATTATCGAGAAGTAACTTGCGGCGGCTGCCGACAGCCAAGGCTTTGTTGGGAAGGGGACGCCGCGTCGACTTGAACGCCGCGTGAACTACGCGGTCGGCGTTTCGCCGAGCGAGACGCGCCAGAGTTCGCGGGAAAACGTCCGGACTTCCTCGAGGAACGCGTAGAGCTCGGGTTTGTAACCGCCGACGCCTTCGAACGTTTCGTGTTCAAGGACCTCGGAATCGCGGTGGAGCGTCGTGAGGGCGGCGGGGAGGCCGTCGGTCTTGAGGATGTCGATGTACTTCGCGCGGTCGAGCTGGGGGGCCTTCGTCATCGGTTCGGACATAGCGAAAAGCTAACACGGGCCCCGGAAAAAAAAACGCCCGTTCCTGCCGAAGCGGGAGACGGGCGTTTTCCCTTGGAGGAGAAACGGGCGGGCTATTCCGGCCGAATCGCGATGATCCGGAGGGCGTCGCCCATGACGGTGCCGGTGGCGACCACTTGCGTCTGGCCGTCTTGGAAGAGACGCATGGCCGCGTTCGAAGCGACGACGCGGAGGGTTTGGCCGGTCTCGCGGCTGACGAGCTGGAGCGTGCAGGAGCGGCCGGTGTTCGCTTCCGGCATCGGACACTTCAGGCTCCCGCGAATGTCGATTTTAGCGGCATCCCGGGCCTCGAGGGCCATGACTCCGGCCGGAGTCCGGTCGTGTTCGATGGCGCCGGCCCTGCTGGCGAAGGCGATGAAGCCGAGACCGAGGGCCTGGAGTATGACGAGGTGAGTTATCGTTGAGCGACCCATGAAAGACCTCCCTGTGCGTTCGGTGGGTATGTGCGGAGCTTTCCTCGGCCTGCTCATCCTGAGCGGGGTCGTGGAAAGGGTTCTGAAGAAAACGTCCTAAGCGGGGGGTGAGGAGTTTGTCCGACGTGAGGTTTCGGGCGGAACCGGAAGGGTTTTGATGTCCTTCTATATCTAATGCTGATGTAAAAAACGTTTTTCGTCAATCCGTTGTTTTTAACGGGTTTTTGACGCTTTTCTGCGCACCGCGCGGCCGTTTTAAACGACGCGGAGCCCCCGTTTTGACACTTTCGGTCGGGTTCAGTATTCTAATCCAGCTGCAAAAAACCGGAGAGATTATGGCGACCTCAAGGAAGAAGTCGAATTCGTTCGTTCGGGAAGTAAAGGGCGTCTGTTC
>JAYVXM010000232.1:0-6499 GCA_043785205.1 Bdellovibrionales bacterium | reverse complement strand
TTTTTACGTCCAGGCCCTTCCGGCGGCGATCGGATTAGTCCTGCTCTTCGTGTAGCCACTGATCAAAACGCTCCTCGGCGTCAAACGCATGGCGCCGTCGTGGAGCGATGATCGCTAGGCAGTGTCGGCCGATTGCTCCGCCGACGGACGGCGGCCAAAATTAAAGGATGGACGCCACGGAATCCCGTAAATCAAAATCGAAAGCGTCTTCTTCCGCGACCGATCTTCTCGAGCCCGGTCACGCGCTCGGCCAAATCGTCGCCGCCGCCCGCGGACTCGAGATCGTCATCGAACAGCAAACCGCACGCGAAAAAGATCTGCGCGAAGAAAATCACTCGCTTCGCGAATCTGGCCGACGGATCGCCGTCGAACTTACCGAACTCATGATGAACTTCAGCGCCGCGAAAGAGGCCGCCTCGGTCGCCGCCCTCCAACTCTCCGACGCTCTCCGCGAGAGGGCGCTTCTCCGCGACGACTTCTCTCAACGCGAACACGCACGGCGGGTCGAAGAGGAGGCGAAGTCGAAACTTCACGCCGCCGAAGCCCTCGCTCGCGAAAACCGGACTCGAGAAGAAATCAATCAGGTCGCGAAATTCGCGGCCGCCGAAGCACGAATGGAACGCGATTCTTGGTCGGCGAAAATCGCCGAAATGGAACGTGCCTACGAAGCGCTCCGCGCCCGTTCCGTCGGCGAAAACGCGCGCCTCCTCCAGGAAGTGAAAGTACGCGCGGAGACCGTGGCCGCCGTCGTGCTCGAAGCGGATAAAACTCGAGCCGCGTTCGCGGAATATCAATGGGCGGGCGAGCGTCGAGTGTTCGAACTTGAGAGTAAGCTCTCGGAAATCGGAGAACTTTACCGAGCGGCCGAAATTCAAATCGTCGACCTCACCGCCCGCCTCGAACGCGAGCGAACGGCGCCGCGGTCCGCGATCGAGGAAAACGACGAACGAGACCGCCCTCTTCAGACCGAATCCCAAGCCGCCCTTCGTCAGGCTCGAATCGAGTTCGAGATCCTGCTCAAGCAGGTCCATTGCGAGGCCCAGCGCAATCTCGATCTCGCTCACGCGGAAAACCGCGGCCGAATCGAGGAACTCGAGCGCGCGGCCCAAGAGCTTTCGGACGAACTCGAAGTGGAACGAAAACGGAAACACGAGGCCGACCAGGCCCGCCGGGAAGCCGAAATCGAACGTGATACTTGCACGCGCGATTCCGCCGCTCGCATCCGCCGGCTCGAAGAAGAGTGCGCTGAACTCGCTGAGGAATTGAAGCGGATGCTCGACCACGGCGAACGGCGAATCGCCACGCTCAGCCGCATGGAGCGCAAGGAGCTCGAAGTCGAACGCGAGCGAACCCGGATCGCTCAGGACCAACCGATCGACCATTAACCCTACGGGACGTCAGCGCGATTCGGCGATTCGTCCGAGGATACCCTCTCCGTACTGCCGAACGAGCTTCGGGCCCATGCCGGAAACTTGGAGGAGCGCGTCCTCGGTCAGGGGGCGATCTTCGACGATCGCGTAAAGGACGCGGTCACTCAGGATCCGGAAGGCGGGTACTCCCCGCTTCCGCGCTTCGGCGAGCCGCCACGCGCGCAGTTCTTCGAAAAGTTTCGGAAGCTCGGAAGGGGCCGCGGGGTCGACGGCGCGCTCAGTCCGGGCGGATCGCGCCGGAGCGGGTGATTTTTTCTTCGTACGAGAACGGGTCTTCGCCGTGCCCATCGGATCGCCGTCGATCTCGAGTTCGGCGAGGGTCGTTCCCTTCGCGCTCCGTCCGCCGGCGAGGAGGTGGACCTTCCGGAAGGAGATCGTCTTTCCGTCCTTTTCGAACTCCGACTGGAAAATCTCGACGAGCCGGGACCGCGCGAGGGCGGAAAGCACGCGCTCGTAACCCGAGCGGGTCACTTTAGAGTCGAGGCTCATCGCCTCGTCGAAGAGGCGACCCACGGCTTGGCCGTCGCGTCCGGCGAGCGACGCGAGGGTCTGGGCCGCCACGCTGCGTTCGAGTTCGTCGAAGAGGCGCATCGAAGAAATCGGCGCGCATCGATCGCAGATTCCACACGGTTTCGTCACGTCGGAGACGTCGCCAAAGTGGCGAATGAGCGTCGTCATGCGGCAGCCGCCGCTTTCGGTGTAGGCCTGCATCGAATCGAGCTGGGCGAGTCGATGGCGTCGCTGTTCCTCGTAAGGTTTGCGCCACTCATCCGTCGCGAGCGAGACGGATTCGCCGTTCTCGATCCGCACTCCTCCGTGCGCCCAAAGTTTCTCGAGCGCCTTTTCGAAAACGTCCGGTTCGACGCCGCGAACGCTCGACCGTAGGTCGTCGGCCGAAATGAATCCGGTTTCCGGGACCGCGCTCCGGATTTTCACGAGGACGGACGCGTCCGGCTGATCGCGGTCCATGAAAAATTCGTGGGTTTTTCGGTCCGAGTAGCAGTGGAAGAGGATCGCCTTCGAAAGGAGGCCGTCCCGACCGCCCCGGCCGATCTCCTGGTAATAACTTTCGATGCTGCCCGGAAGCGCGGCGTGAATCACCGTCCGGACATTCGCCTTGTCGATGCCCATCCCGAACGCGACGGTGGCGACGATCACGTCGGTCGTGCCGCTCAGGAACGCGAGCTGAACTTCCTCGCGATCGGCGGGTTTCATGCCGGCGTGATAAGCGGCCGCGCGGATCTTCCCGTGCAACGCGCGCGCGAGTTCCTCGGCCTTCTTTCGCGTCGGGGCGTAGACGATCGCCGGCACCCGCTCCGGATCCGCGAGGGCCTGGGCGATCCGTTCGGCGCGCTCGGAAGGGAGCGCGTCGACCACCTGGATCGCGAGATTGTCCCGCCGAAAGCCGTGGATGAAGAGGTCGGGCTCGCGGAGGCGGAGCTGAACGCAGATATCCCTCTGAACGAGCGGAGTGGCGGTGGCCGTTAAGGCGACGACCGGAGTGTTTTTCAGACCTTCGAGCCGTTCGCCGACGAGCCGATAGTCGGGGCGGAAGTCATGGCCCCAGTGGCTGATGCAGTGGGCTTCGTCGACGGCGATGAGGGACGGCGGATGTTGCGTGAGCATCTCCGCGAACCCGGGCACCGCGAGGCGCTCGGGCGCGATGAAGAGGAATTCGAGTTCTCCGCGCAGATAAGCCCGGAAGGTTTCGCGCGAATCCTCGCGCGTGCGTCCGGAATGAATCCGCCCGGCGCGTACGCCGCGGGAAAGAAGGCGCGTCACCTGATCCTCGATCAGCGCGACGAGCGGGCTGATCACGAGGGTGGTCCCGCCGCGGGCGAGGCCGGGTACTTGATAACAAAGACTTTTTCCCGCTCCGGTCGGCATGACGACGAGGGCGTCGCGGCCGTCGGCGACCGCCTGGCAGACGGCTTCTTGACGGGGGCGGAACTGAGAATATCCGAAACGCGAATGAAGGATTTCGAGGAGCATGTTTCGGGACTGAGCATGCGTCACGCCACCGCCTTCGTCAATCGCTCGTCAAGGCGCTGGCGAAGGCAAATTTGACCGATTGCCGCTCCGCTCTCGAATCACCGACACTGGAGAGAGGAAGAGGGACTGGCATGGAAGCCCCAAACAGCACGATCACCCAACATCTCGAAGGATTTCTTCAATCGGCGCGCAAACTTGAAGACGCGCTCAGCGAAGAAAAAAAACGCAGTCAAAAGATCGCGCAGGAATACCTCGCGACGCGCACGACGCTCGAGAACGCGGTTCGGGAACTTCAGAACCGGCTGATGCAACGGGAAAATAAAATTCAAGCGATCACGCAGGCCTTCCATAATATCCAAGCCGGCGAAAACGCCCTGAAGACCGAGATTCGCGAAATCGGCGAACGCGAACGAAAGAACGCGACCGAACTCGCCCAATACAAAAAAGCCTGGAACGAAGTCCTCGCTCGCGAAGCCCAGGCCCGTGGGTCAATCATCGAACTCGAGAAGGCCAAGGGCGCGATCGCCGACCAACGGACGCTGATCAAGGCGCTCGAGCAGAAAGTCGCCGACACGAACCAAAACGCGGCCATCCATTCCCGCCATGCTGAAACGTATCAGCGCGAACTCCAGAGCGCGCTCATTCGGATTCAAAGCGCGGAAGCGAAATACAATCAGATCCAAAAGGAAATCTCCGTCCTCACCCAGAATAAACGGAACGCCGACGAGGAAATCGCACGGATCGAAACGAACATGAAGGAGCGCTTTCGCTGGGAAGTCGCGACCGAGAAGGAGCGGCTCCGCGCCGAACTCGAAAAGGATTCGGCCCTCGACCGCGAACGGTTCCGTGAAGTCGCGCGAACCCAGATGCGCGCCGAGATCGAACGCCTCATCATCCCCGACCGTCAGTCCCGCGAAGCCGCCGAAGCGGAAGTCGCGCGCATGCGTTCCCAGATGGCCGAAGCCGATACGAAACGGAATCAAGATCTGGAGCGCGCACGAGGACGACTCCTTGCCCTCACGGAGGAAAACCTCGGGCTGAAGGCCGAGCTCGAGAAGGCCGCGAACTCCCAAGCGGACGAGACCGAAGCCGCGAACTCGCGCGCGGAACGCGCCGAACGAACGCTCGCCGCGCTGAAGAACGAGGTCGCGATGCATCAGATGGAATCCGGCAGCGCCCAGATGAAAATCGAGGCGATCCGGAAGGATTCGAACAAGGCGCTCCTGATCGAGCGCTTACGCCATGACGACGAGGTCCGCGACCTCCGGGCGAAGATCGAACAGCTTCTCGACCGCGGGATCTACGCGGAAAAGGCCGACGACGCTCCGGAAGGGATGCGCGTCTACTCGGCCACTCCCGTCGCCATGGCGCGGTCGAGCCGCGACGGAAACGTCGAGGACCACGCGGCGAAGTCCGAAGAGAGCACTCGACTCTGATCGAATACCCCTTCGCTACGGGCGGGGGTCACGCTTTCCCGGACGAGAAACGCGACGGCGAGATAGATCGCCAGGCGATAAATAAAGAATGAACGCGTAAAGATCGGCTTCGAAACCACCGGCTGATCGGACATGGCGCCTCCCTTTCCTTGGGGGTGTCGGGCGTCGTGAGGCTTCATGCCTCGGGCTGGCCCCGGCGCTCTAGATAAAGCAAGCGCGATACCAGCCGCCGTGGCACCGGAATAAGCCTTCCGGGAACGGGAGGTTAGGCCGGAAATCAGGCGGTATGGGTACGACGGGCGAATGGGGAAATAGCGCCCTTGGGCGTCACTTTGGCCAAAATACGCCAAAACTCGTCCAAATTCGTCACCGTCACGTTTTCGCCGTTATCGAGAACGATTCGGACCGAATCGTTCTGACCGGGCTCGATCAGAATTCGCTCGAAGTACTTTTCCGACTCGATGAACTTGCGTTTCATTTCGCGCACGATCTTCGGAAGTTGTTCGCTCCCGAGAAGACGAGGTTTTACGACCTCGTCGAGGAAATCGATTTGTTCCTGAGTACCGACCCGGGTGTTTCCGAAGATCTCCAGGATCGTGCCGGCGAGGTTTCCCTTGAAAGCGCCTTCCTTCAGAAAAATATCGTAACTAATCTTTCGGAGGCCGCCGTTCAACTGACCGCTCCGGCTCCGAAAGATCCCGCCCTGGTCGATCCGGTCGAGGTAGGAATGAATAAGCGCGTCCCGCGAATGAATTCCCGGATAACGCTTTCCGATTTCGCGCTCGTAGTTGGTCTTCCACCAGCTGCCCGGAATCGACGGACCGTCGTGACCGACGATCGACGAAAGGATTTTTCGCCAGGTCTTCGCGTCGAGGCCGAGCTCCCGGCGAATCTGATCACCCTCGCGCATGCTGATCCGACTATGATCGAGAAACGCGCCGAAGACGTTTCCCCTATAGTCAGCGATATATTTCTTCAGAATGTGCGGCTCTTTCCCGAGATCGGAAAGGAGGATCGCGGCTTCGAGAATTTCCGGTTCAATTCCTATACGGATGAGACTGTCCCGATCGCAACGCACTTCACGCGCCATACGTCGCACGTGTTTCAGATTCTCGTTCTGAGAAGTGGATCCGGACTTGCGATATTCGAGCAAAATTCGCGTGGTCAACCGACGCAACAGCGAATCCTTCATCGCGCTTTTCTGGCGGATCTGTGCCATATTTACTTATTATGGCACTAAACCCGGTCTCCTTTCATAGCCATGATTTCGCTAAACTTAAAGTTCGCGAAATCTATCGGATTCTTGTCGCCGCCATCGTCCCGCGACCGATCGCCTTCGTAACGACCGTGAATGAAAACGGCGTCACCAACTTGGCGCCGTTCAGCTTCTTCAACGGCGTAAGTTCAAATCCTCCGTATCTCGCCTTTTCCGTCGCGAGGAGACCCGACGGAGGGAAAAAGGACACGCTCCTGAATCTCGAAAAAAATGGAGAATTCGTAGTGAACTCCGCCGAAGAGGCGTTCGTCGACCGAGTGAACGCCGCCTCCGAAAATCTTCCGTACGGCACGAGTGAAATCGAGCGAGTCGGGTTAAATACCTTACCATCGACATGGATCCGCCCCCCGCGCATCGCGGAAGCG
>JAYVXM010000231.1:0-1918 GCA_043785205.1 Bdellovibrionales bacterium | reverse complement strand
TCCGGTACAGAATAAGACACGGCTCGGTGATGACGAAAACGGAACTCCGGCCTGGGGTCACGCCTCGACTCTGACGCTCGCTTCACTCCCCTTTCACGAAGTTCGATTTAACTGCCAAACTTCATCCCACGCGCGCGTCGTCGATTTCAGCGTTTTTTCGCCCTCTTGTCTTAATTATTTTCGGACCGGGAAAGGAAGCTGCCTAGGTACGCCGGCGCTTCTGGAAGAGTTTCGTCGGAATGTTCGCGCCATTGGGACGCATGACGGCCATCTTCCGCTTACCGCCGATAAGGGACACGCGAATGCAGGCGATAACTCGATCGTCGACTATCCCTTCTTTGTCGACTGGCGGGACAATTGGTCGGCCGGCACTGCCTGGGAATGCGATGACACCCAAGGATTAGCGGACAAGTACGACACCCGCCATCAGGTCTGGGTTCGTTAACGTTCGGGAATCGTCCAGAACTTCGGTCCATTGGAGGCCAATTCGAAACGGTTCAACATCTCCCGGGCCTTCGCGAGACGCATTCGCATCAATTCTGATGCGTCGATCGAGGGGTCGGCGAAAAGCCTTCGTTGCATAATTTCGGGTACGGCCACGTTCAAAACGATAAGAACCCACTCCAGCCCGATCAGATCAAGAACGATCTCCCATCGCCACAGAAACTCCTGGGGCTCTTCCAACCCAGCCACGAAGCGGTCGAGAAATTCCCATTTTCTGGTCCAGGGGACCTCCTGAGCCACCGAGTGAAAGAAATCCGCGACCAGCTTCGCGGGATCATCCCACCCGAAGTATTCGAAATCGATGAAGGTGACTCGCTCGCCCTCGGTCGAGCCGCCTGCGATGAGACAGTTGTGAAACCCGAAGTCCGAAGGACTGAGCATTCGACTCGACTCGGGAAGGGGGGCGCTAAGCTGCACGCCGCGGGCCTTACACGCTAATTCGAAGCGAATCTTTAGCCTTTGCCAGAGCGGAATGAGTGCATCGTCCAGAAGTGAACCGATTTCGGAGGTCCAGTCACCCGAGCGCGAACCCGCGGAGACTTGGGCGATCCGCCTTTCAATCACCGCGATATAATCTCCCATTGCACGGCGGGAGTCGGCCGCTTCTCCGAAGTCTTTTCCGACGCCAGCGCTTCCGAGTTTCCTCAATTTAAGAAGGAAGTCAGCCGCCGAGTGGATATCCGTTCGCGTGATTTCCGCGCCCCGGCGGATCTCCCCCGCGACGTGGGAAAAAAGCGAGAGGCCACGAAGCGAATCGTGAAAAATCGGCTCCGGAACGCTCCGAAAGCCGTTCTTCCAGAGGAGAGAAACGGCGCGGAACTCGATCAGGCTTTTATCCCGTCCCTTTTGCGGGTGTCCGGAGGTTTTTTTCATTACGAAGCGCGCGGGATTTTTTTCGTGGCCGCCGGGATCGCCGCTGACCAATACAATCCGATTATTCCCAGATCTCCGAAGGACGGATGCCTCGACGGGGTTTTCCTCGAACTTTCGCGTGAATTCGCGAAGCACGACCGGATCCGTTTCCTCGATCACGCGGAGGAGCCGAGTCACCGTGCTCCAGTCCGAAGCGGGAATCAGCGGCGATCCGGGTTTAACGGGTGCGGACATCCCTTGGGTAAACCAAAGCGGTAAAGTCGAATCCGGAAAAAGGGAATCCTCGAGCACTTCCGCGAGATCATCGATAAATAAGTCGAGCGCGAGCGAGCGAATTTTTTCGATTTTCTCATCTCGAGTGGCGGCGAAGAAGACGTGTTTTTCGTCCAAATCGTTCGCTTTCAACCAGCGTCGAGCGGCGGCGCGCAAGTTCACCGTCGGGTCCAAATGCGAGGTCTCGGACTTGTGGCTAACCACCCAGATCTCATGGCCACCTGATTTCGCCTGTCGTAGGAATTCCAGCGCGCCCTCAAAAGCCACT
>JAYVXM010000230.1:0-1919 GCA_043785205.1 Bdellovibrionales bacterium | reverse complement strand
ATTCCCCGGATCTTTCGACGACCGGGAATTTCCGCGAAGCGCTCCTCGGTCTCGCGCGCGAAACGCCCCGATGGGCGTTCGGCGCCGGCCTCGGATTTTTCGCGAGCGATCTCACCGGGACGAGTCGCTCGACCGCGTCGACCGGAACGCTCGGCCTCCGCACTTACTCGCGCCAGACCGCGGGCGAAGTGGCGAGAGTAAGCGCACACTACCGAATCACCGACCGGCTCGAAGCCGGCCTTTCCGCCGACCTCCTGTTCGGATCGGACGTGAGCTTCAGTCCGTACCTCTTCGACACACACTCGAACACCGCCTGGCTCGCCGCCGCGGAAGTGCTCTACGGTTTCGATCTCGCCGGCATTCAGTGGAAAGGCGGCGCGCGCTACTTCGCGAGCCTCGGCCTCCCCGCGCGGTCCCTCGACGCGTTCCAGGGCGTCCTCGAAGCCGCGCGGCCGATTTTCTAGCCGCGTACCGCTAAACGAGCGCGGCTAGATTTCTTTCGACGATCGCGAGGACCGCCGGAAAATTCGCGCGGCCGAGGCCAATGCGGAAGTATTTCTCGTCCATGTCGAAATATTTTCCGGTGATGAGCATGAGCCCCTCGCGTTCGAGCAGATGTCGGGCGAACGGCTCCATGCTCGCCCCGTCCGCCCGCCACGGAAACGCCATCGTCCCGCCGGTCGGCGGAACCCAGCCGAACGTTCCGGGATTCCGGTCGAGGAAGGCCTCGAACACCTCCGCGTTTCCCGCGACGATCGCCCGATTCCGCGCGATCAGACGCTCGGAGTGACGAAGCGCGAGGGCGGCCAGCCACTCGGTCACGATCGGATTACAGATCGTCGTGTAGTCCTTCTGTTTCGCCAGCGCGGTGAGAACCGCGCGATTCTTCGTCGCCACCCAGCCGATTCGAAGTCCGGCGAGGCCGTAGGCTTTCGAAAGCACTCCGAGCGAGATCGCGTTCTCGTAGACGTCGGCCCCCGCGGGAAGCCGGTCCTCCGCGCGCGCCTCGAGCCCGCGGTAAACTTCGTCGCAGAGGAGGAGGATTCCGCGCGGCCGAAGAAGAGTCACGACCGCCTCGAAATCGGCCGGGGACATTACGTAGCCGGAGGGATTATGGGGGCAATTCAGGACCACGAGCTTCGTATGGGGACGCAGTAGCCGCGCGAGCTCACCGGGATCCAGCCGCCAACCGCGCTCCGGGTCCGCGCGCCAGTACGAAACCGCGTGACCGAGATCCCGCGGAAGGGAATAGCCGGACTGGTAGCCCGGAAAATGGGTGATCACGTGGTCGCCTGGCGCGAGTACCGCCATGAAGAGATTCAAAATCGGTTCTTGAGCGCCCGTGTGGGTCAGGATCTCGTGCGGCTCGATCGTCGCGTAGAGCTTGCGAATCTCCGCGCGGAGCTCCGGAATCCCCTGCGAGTCGGAGTATCCGAGCCAAAGGTTTTCGAAACGCTCCCGACTTCCCGGTTCAAGGTCGAGCAGCTCGCGGAGCGGGATCGATTCGGCGTCCGAGCACGAGACCAGGTGCTTCGCGGTGAACTCGTGTTTCGCGAAGTAGCGTTCCAACTTGAAATCTTCGAAGGGCATCCCCCTACGAAATCAAACCCCCGCGCCGCGGGCAAGCCCGAATTCTCAACGGGCCAGCCACCGCAAAGGATATGCGAAGTAATGGATCCTAAGCGGCGGTTGCGGCGGACAAGCCGGCGAGCGCCTCCGCGAATTCCGCGTCATGGATTTTCACGAGGCGGGTCGCCTCGTCGCCGAGCCCGTACTTCTGGAGTGACTCCACCGCGTAGGTAAGGAAGATTTCTTTTTTCACGCCCACCGAGAGCGCCCGGTCGAACGCCTTCACGGCGTCATCGTTCTTGCGGGTCATGAGGAGGTACCTTCCGAAGATCGAAAGGGCGGCGCAAACG
>JAYVXM010000229.1:0-6508 GCA_043785205.1 Bdellovibrionales bacterium | reverse complement strand
TCGCCCTTGAAATTAAAGAGGGGGCCGCCGGAGTTTCCGGGATTAATCGACGCGTCCGTCTGGAGAAAGTTATCGAGCGGGCCGACGCCGATCGTCCGGTTCTTGGCCGAGATGATTCCGGTCGTGACGGTATGGCCGAGGCCGAACGGATTTCCGACGGCGAAGACCGGTTCCGCGATGCGCGTCTTCGTCGCGTCGCTGAGAACGAGGGGAAAGAGGTCGGGTGGATTCGTGCCGTCCTTATCGCGGATGCGGAGGAGGGCGATGTCGAGCTTATCGTCGCGGCCGATGATCCGCGCCTTGTAGCTCTTTCGATTGTAGAGAATCACGTTTACTTCGTCCGCGTCCTCGACGACGTGGTTGTTCGTGATGACGTAACCGTCCTTCGAGATCACGAGGCCGGACCGCATCGAAGTCTGGGGATGGTCCTTCGGTACCTGCCAAAGACGGAAGTACTCGTCCATCCCGTACGCCATCGTTTTCTCGATCTTGATCGAGCTGATGTTCGCGACGCCGGGAAGAATTTTTTCGACGAGGTCGGGAAGATCCGTGGCGACGATCGCGGAAGCGCGCGCGCTCGAGATCCAGGCGAGACCGAAAATTCCGAGGAGGAGCGCGGCCCAGAGGAGGAGCGCCCCCCGATTCTCACGGTCCTTTAAAAACGAATTCGCTTTCGAAAGTGGAGTGGGGTCCATCCGAATCTCATACCAGCGCCGCTCCCCTCTGGGCAAGGCATGCGCGTCGCGTCGTCACTTGTCCAGCGGACCCACTTTCCTCTGGAATCTCGGTACTTCCGGTGTAACCTTGAAGCCTTCATTCAAGCCCCCCGTTAGGAGAAATTCATGAAGACCGAAATCGTCATCGCCTCGATCGCCCGTACCCCGCAGGGTGCGTTTCAAGGATCCCTCGCCGGGCTCTCCGCTCCGAAACTCGGCGCCGTCGCCATCAAGGCGGCGCTCGCGCGTGCCGGAATCGAAGGCGCGAAGGTGGACGAAGTATTTATGGGCAACGTCCTCCAAGCCGGGATCGGGCAGGCCCCCGCCCGCCAAGCCGCGATTTACGCCGGAATTCCGAACGCCGTGCCGGCGACGACCGTGAACAAGGTTTGCGGTTCGGGCATGAAGTCGATCATCCTAGCCGTTCAGTCGATCCTGGCCGGCGATAACGAGATCGTGGTCGCGGGCGGAATGGAATCGATGTCGAACGTTCCGTACTACCTCGCGAACGCGCGCGCGGGACTCCGCATGGGGAACGCCCCTTTCATCGACGGCATGATCCACGACGGCCTCTGGGATCCGTACAATAACCAGCACATGGGAAATTGCGGCGAGCTCTGCGCCAAGGAAAAAGGATTCACGCGCGAGATGCAGGACGCCTTCGCGATTTCGTCCTTTCAGCGCGCAAACGCCGCGATCAAGGCGGGGCACTTCCGGAACGAAATCGCTCCGGTCGAGATCGAAGGCAAGAAGGGCGACAAGACCGTCGTCGACACCGACGAGAGTCCGGCCAAGGTGAACTACGAGAAGATTCCGACGCTGAAGCCCGTTTTCGACAAGACCGGGACGGTGACCGCCGCGAACGCGTCCGGTATCAACGACGGCGCGGCCGCGCTCGTCCTCATGACCGCCGAAAAGGCGAAAACGCTCGGCATCCGGCCGCTTGCCCGGATCGTTTCTTACGCCGGGTTCGCGCAAGATCCGGTTTGGTTCACTACCGCGCCCGCCGAAGGCATGCGCCGCGCGCTCAAGAAGGCCGGCTGGGAGGCGAAGGACGTCGATCTTTTCGAGGTGAACGAAGCGTTCGCGGTCGTCCCGATGGCGGCGGCGAAGGATCTCGGCATCGCCTCGGAGAAGATGAACGTCTGGGGCGGCGGGATCTCGCTCGGTCACCCGATCGGCGCCTCCGGCGCCCGGATCGTGGTCACCCTCGTGAATCAGCTCCGCACCCTCGGGAAAAAACGGGGCCTCGCCGGGATCTGCATCGGCGGCGGCGAAGCCACCGCGATCGCCGTTGAGGTCCTCTAAAAATGCCGCTGAACTGGGATTGGAAAGTCGTGAAGGACGCCGACGAGGCCGTGAAGGACCTCTTCGACGGCGCGACGATCGCGATGGGCGGATTCGGCCTCTGCGGAATTCCCGAGAACTCGGTCTTGGCGATCCGGAAAAAAGGCACGAAGGGGCTCACGATCTTCTCGAATAACGCCGGCGTCGACGGTTTCGGGATCGGAATCCTCCTCGAGACGAAGCAGGTTAAGAAAATGGTTTCGTCCTACGTCGGCGAAAACAAGCTCTTCGAGCAGCAGCTCCTTTCCGGCGAACTCGAGGTCGAATTGACGCCTCAGGGGACGCTCGCGGAACGGATGCGGGCGGGCGGCGCCGGGATCCCGGCCTTCTTTACCGCGGCCGGCGCCGGAACGCTCGTCTCCGAAGGAAAGGAGATCCGCGAGTTCAACGGCCGGAAATACGTGCTCGAGTCGGGCATCGTCGCCGACTTCGCGATCGTGAAGGCTTGGAAGGGCGACACGATGGGCAACCTCGTTTTCCGCAAGACGGCCCGGAATTTCAATCCGCTCGCCGCCATGGCCGGCAAGATCACGATCGCCGAGGTCGAAGAGCTCGTTCCGGTCGGCGCGATCGAGCCCGATTCGGTCCACCTTCCCGGAATTTACGTGAAACGGATTTTCCTCGGAAAAAATTACGAGAAGCGGATCGAGAAAAGAACCGTCTCCCGGAAAGCGGTGACTTGATGCTGACCCGCGACCAGATCGCTCAGCGGATTTCGCGCGAGCTGAAGGACGGATTCTACGTGAACCTCGGGATTGGAATTCCGACCCTCGTCGCGAATTACATTCCGACGAATATCCGAGTGGTGCTCCAGTCCGAAAACGGAATCCTCGGCCTCGGGCCGTATCCGACCGACGACCAGGTCGATCCCGACCTCATCAACGCCGGCAAGGAAACGGTCACCGTCCTGCCGGGCTCCGCTTACTTTTCCTCGGCCGAATCCTTCGCGATGATCCGCGCCGGTAAAGTCGACCTCACCGTCCTCGGCGCGATGGAAGTCTCCGAGCGGGGGGATCTCGCGAACTGGATGATTCCGGGCAAGATGGTGAAGGGGATGGGCGGCGCGATGGATCTCGTCGCCGGTTGGCCGAATGTCATCGTGGCCATGCAGCACGTCGCGAAGGACGGCGCCTCGAAGATCCTGCCGAAGTGCACGCTTCCGCTCACCGCGGAAGGCGTCGTGAAGAAGATCGTGACCGAGCTCGCGGTGATCGACGTGACGAAAGACGGTCTCGTCCTGCGCGAGCGCGCGCCCGGAGTGACGAACGAGCAAGTTGTGAAGGCGACCGCGGCGAAATTGCACGTACCGAGCGACGTTCGCGAGATGACGTTTTAAGGGCCGTTTCGGATTCGGATTTCGGTTTCGGTACCGAATCTGAAACGGAAACCGATACGGCGACCCTGTGCCCGTCTCGACCCGTTCGGGATTTCGACGCTCGCGCGGAATTCCGTACTGTTTCCGGAATGTGCGTCGCCGCTGACCCTCGCAATATTTTGACAATATCGCAGTGAATTCAAGGCTTCCGGAAGGGGTACCGATCCGTCTTTAGGTCGAGGCTAAGCCCGTGGGAATGATTCCCGCGCGCACGACCGAGGTGGATTCATGTCGAAACTCATTTTCGCTTTGGCGATTTCGGTCGCCGTTGCGCCCTACGCGTACGGAGCGGATTTCTCCGAGCAACGCGCGGCGATCGGAAAGAAGAACGGGGTTACGTACCAGCTCGCGCCGGTCGATCCGAGTCCCGTGGCGTCGACGACTCCCGGGGGCGCCGTCACGCCCACGGATTCCCAGGGCGACCTAGCGGGACTCTACGCCGCGTTGAGCGCGATGCTCTTCGGCAAGGACCGTTCGATCCTCGAAGCCCAGGCCGGAATGACCGACCTCCTCGAAGGGGAGTCCGATTTTTACTGGGGCGGCTTCAAAGTCTGGAGTTCGAGGCCAGAGTGGAAGAACGGAGCGTTCCAAATCGCCGCCGGCCTGCCTACGGTTTCGATGCGCGCCCCGCTCGTCCGGCTGCCCGTCGGTCCGGTGACGATCGCCGTCGACGCGGGCGTCGCCGCCGAAGCGAACATCACCGCGAAGATCGCGCCGCTCATCTCGATTCCGATCCAATTTACCTCCGTAAAGGCCACGCTCGAACCGAACGTCTCCGCTTCGGGATTCATCGAGGGCTACGCGAAGTGGCTCGTCATCCGGGCGGGCATCGGCGGCGAGCTCGAACTCGTCCGCTCGGACGCAAAAATCGCCGGTCAGGTGAGCTTCGGCGCCTTTCCGCCAGTGTTCACGTTCGAAGGATTCATCTCGCTCCTGGCCGGGAAAATTTATGGATTCGTTGACTACTTCAATATCTTCGGTTGGAAATGGAAGCGGGCGCTCGAGCCCGTGTTCGCGAATTGGAAAGGGAAATGCATCGTCCTTTCCCAGGCCGTGGGAGGGGCTGACCCATGCGTTACCTCCGTCCCTTGATTTTGTCCGCCGCGATCGCGTTCGCGGCGTTCGGTCGTCTGGGCGAAACGGACCCTCATCGAAGCGCCGATCGGGCGCCGGCTTCCGAAGGACGTCCGAAGCTCGCGCCGAAGACCTCGACTACGACGGAGATCACCGCTCCGGTCGCCTCGCTTCGCGGCGACTCGCTCTGGCCGAGCCCGGGCGAACGCTGGATCTACCGGTTCGAGCGGAAAGCGTCGGCGGATTTCGGCGGCAAGCCCTGGCTGAAGCTCGCGATCGGCGGCCGCGCAGCGGTCGAGACGGCCGAATCGGCCGGACTCTCCAGCCACGGCGAAAATCATTTTTATCTCGTTTCTTACGAAGTCGACCGCCTCGAAATGCAGGGCCAGTCGAAGTCGGATCTCCGTCGCTTTCCGAGCGCGCGGATCGAAATCGATTCCGCCGGGAAACTTCGCGAACTTCGTTTCGTCGCCGCACACGAGGGCGCCGTCGCCCCGACCGACGAAGAGGGGGATTTCGTACGCGATCTGACGGCCCAATGGCTGTTTTTCGAAAATCGCACTCGGCTCGGAACGGCCGAAATCGAGTGGACTTCCGCCGGCGCCCCGGGTCCGACGGCCCGCAAGCGGACGGTGACGAAACGGATCGTGCGCTATCCCGCGCGTCCGGAAATCACCCAGCTCGATTCGAGCCATGAATGGGCGGTCGGAACGGACGATCGTACGGCCGCAAAGGTCGAACGGATCGAGGGGACGGAGAATTTCACCGTCGCTTCGCCGAACGGAAATTTCGTCCAGGCGACCTCCTATCGTTGGCTCTGGACTTCCACCGAAAAAACGGGCATCCGGCCCGAGCTTGCGCTCGGCGCGGCGTTCACGATCGACGAAGCCGCGCCGGCGAGCGCGCCCGGAAGCGAGGCGAAAGTCGACGCCGCCCGGATCGCCCGGGAATGGTCCGGCTTGCGAAATCTGAGCCCGCACGCGCGCTTGAAATTATTCCGCGACGCGAAGCGAGCGCTCGACGGCGGCGCGAACGGCCTCGTCTCGCTCATTCTGAACGACTTGAAAGGAAAAGCTTCGACGAGCGTCGAGTGGCGGACGGACATCGGCGCGCTCGCCGCGAGTTCGAATCCGGAAGCCGCCGCCGCGCTCCTCGCCCTCTACCGCGAGAACGGTCGATCCGCGGACGAAAAACTCTCGATTCTTTCCGGCGTCGCCGCCGGCGAGGGAACGCCCGCGCCGGAGTGGAAACGGGCGTTTGAAGCCGCGCTCGAAGCCGCGCCGGCGAATCCGGTGGTCGTTTCGCATCCGCTCGACGAGAAGACGGCCGCGACCTTCGATCCGAGCCGGGATTTCGATCCGGAGGCCGCTGTTCGCGAAGCCTCTCTCTACGCGCTCGGAAGCTCGATCCGCAAGGAGACCGATCCGAGTCGGCGCGCCGATCTTGAGACCGTGCTTTGGAAAGAAGTGAAGGAAGCTTCTTCGGAAAAAGCCCAGACTGCCGTTCTCGAAGCGATCGGCAATTCCGGAAGCGGAGATTACTACGCCTACGTGAAGGAAGCGGCGGGCGCTCCGAGCGCGCGCGTGCGCGCGAAGGCCGTGGCCGCGGTTCGTTTTCTCGCGTCCGACCTCGCGAAGCCGATCATCGATCGCGCGAAGGCCGATCCGGCGCCGGCCGTACGGAAAGTGGCCGAATGGAGCGCGAAGTTCCAAGCGGCCGCTGACCCCGATTCCGCCGAATAAATTTTCCGCGCTTCCTCGCCCCGGATCGGATTCGAGTGTCGACTCAATCCGCACGAAAGCGTGCGCGTTCGCGCTGAAGAGTGAAAAAGAGAGAACAGTATAAAGGTCCCTTTAGGAGTGCGTGCTCTACTCTACATATCTGAAGGGACTGTAGGCTTCCGAGCGGCGCGTCGAAGAGTGAAGAGTTGGAAGCGCCGTTTCGAAGGCGTCTTCGCGTTTCCGACGAAAGTCACGATGGCGATGCAGGTTCATGG
>JAYVXM010000228.1:0-6513 GCA_043785205.1 Bdellovibrionales bacterium | reverse complement strand
CGCCTCCCGGCGCCTCCCCCTCTGGCACGTTCTCTGCTCTCTTCCACTCGATGTCCCATCTGAAGAAATTCATTTCCGCGGCGATCCTCGGCTTCCTTGCCTGCTCATTCGCGTTCGCCGACTCGCGGTCCGATTTCGCTGAGGTTCAGAGCGTCTACTTCAAGACCCTCGACTATACCGACCCCGCGGTCGCCGCCCGCATCCCGGAACTCGAACGTCGGATGCTCAAGGAAGTCGCCGAAATCCTCGCGAAACCCGAACGCGAGCGGACCAAACTCGACGCCCAGTGGTTGAGCTATACGGCGATGTACCTGATCAATACGAATATCGGCGCGAGCCAGGGCTACCTCGACTTCGCGAAGCTCGGGAGCGACCTGGCCTTCACGAGTGAGTCGGATGCCCTTTCGATCCGGATCGCCCGCGAACAAAAGTCGGTCGATCTCCTCGCGGCTTCCCACCTCGCGAATCCCGACGACTGGCGCGTCACCGCCTGGCTTCTCGAAACTCGATTCGGACTGAAAGTCATTCGGAAGGCTCCGATCAGCGACGCCGAAAAGAAGGAGTTCGCGGAAAGCGCGAAAGTGAACACGTTCGGATTCTTCGGCGCTTACATCACCGCCTCTGAGGTCGGTTACTCCGACCCGGCGCTCACCGCTGAACTCGACCGTTCCGCGGTGAAACTCCTCCACCAAAAGCTCCCGTGCGGCGTCGAGGGTCGTCCCGAAGTTTGCGGAAATAAACCGTTCGCTCCCCACGTGACCGCGGACGCGCTCACGATTCTCGGCGACTACTTCGCCAAGAAATACGAAGCCGCTACTACCCCCGAAGAACGAAAGGTCCAAGCCCGACGGGTGAAGATCGCCTGGACCTACGCGAGCGTTCCGCTCATCACGGGTTCCCACGACGGGTGGGACGCGCTCGAGGCCTTCCGGGAGCGTAAGGACGCCTATTTCGGCGGCGTCCCCTGGGGACGGAAACATTTCGACTGGAACTCTCCGAACGCGAAAAAGGTCATGGCCTGTTCGGCCTGCCACACGCCCTAACCGGGATTAAGGCTTTTCCATCTCCGACTTGAGTTTCTCATATTCGACGGGACTCACCCGATCGAGCTTCTCGCGAATCGAAACCGCAGGCTTACCCGCGGCGTCGGTGAGGAGCTTCGCGGTCGAAATCTCGAGCGGAGTCACGTCGCCCTCCCCGCTTAACTTCTCCCCGGTGGCGTCGCCGTTCGCGGTCAATTCGATCGCGTAGGTCCAATGGGTCCACTTCCAAGCCGGCCCCGAAAATATGAGCGTCCCCCGAAACGTCTTCCCCTCGTCACGGGCCTCGAACGTCGAAGACGTTCCTCGCTGGCGTAAATGGGTGACGATCGGCACCACGGGCTCTCCCGCGCGCTTCGCGGGCTGGAGGACGATCTCGGTGATCTCTCGCCGGGCCTGGTTCACCGTCCGCTTCACGAGCGACGTCGTCCCCCCGTAGGAAGTCGAACCGTCCGGCGATGTGAACGTGACGTTCCCCGCGTAGTACGAGACCCGCCCGACCGCGAGCGCGCTCGGAATCGCCGTCATCACGACGAAGAGCCCGATCCCAAAACCGAGGGCGAAACGCCGGTATCCGGCGAAACGATCGGCCATCAGCGGGAAGCCTGCAGCTTCTTCGCTTCTTCTTGGTACTTCGACTTCGCCTTACAGCGGTCGAGGGTCGCCGCTTCGAAGTTTCCGATTTCGTCGATCCACATCTCGGCCTTCGGATCTTCGGCGGTGACTTTACCCCAGTCGAGCTTGCCGCGATAAGACTTGGCATTCCGATCGGCCTTGGCGACCTTTTTTTCCATATCGGTCAAGCCCGGATTCGCGTTCCGATACACGATATCACGGCCGGCGCCTTGACTCGCTTCGACCCGGACGAACCGGAGACGTTCGGACTCCCGGGCGATCCGGTCCGCCATCGAGGCGTCGAGCTTCGCGAGGTGGGCCTCGACTCGTTCCGCCGCCCGGGCACGCAGTTGGGCGATCTTCTTCAGATCGGCGGCGAGGGTCGCCTTAACCTTCGCGTCCGACTGATCGGCGATCCAATCCGCGGCGCCGCGCGCTTCGGCGAAGGCCGCGCGGATCCCGGTTTGGAGCGAAACGAAAAGATCGGAACTCGACCACATCGACCAGACCTTTTCGGGCACCGTCTCGGCGCCGACGGCGCCTTCCGACCGCGCCAAGGCGGTTTCGTAGAGCGAGTGCTCGGACTTCGCGTTCGCCTTCAGCCAGTCGCCGATCGGCGCGTACTCGGCCGAAAACCGCGAAATCGCGCTCCGGGCTTCCGAGTACCGGCAATTCTCGACAAAGCCGATCGCGCGGATCGAATTCGCTTCCGGGGCGAAGAATTGGGAAAGCTTACCCGTCGAAAGTTCAAGCGAGAGCCCGATCGACTTCATATAATTCTTCGTGCGGAGGTGGGCCCAGCCGCTCTCGATGAGCGCGTCCTGGACCGGCTGGCCGATCTTATAGAGCGATTCGTATTCGGCGATCGCCGCCGCGTCCTCGCCGGTCGCGTAGAGCGAACGGGCCAGGGCGAGCTTCAGTTCGCCGCGAAACGTCGACTTCACGCCGTCGGCGAGCGCGAGGGCTTTCCGAAGGGCGGGCTTCGCCGCGGCGTAATCCCCGTTCGCCGAAGCGACGAGACCCGTGGTCGCGGCGTCGAAAAACGCCGAACTCTTCACGAGCGGGACGAGCGACGCAATCGCTTTCGAGGACTTCGCGCCGGTACCGATCCGTTGGAGGATCGAACGGAAAGCGTAATGGGCGAGGGTCGCCTTCGCTTCGGGCGACTTCGCCCGGGAAGCCGCCGTCGTCATCTCCGAATCGTAGTTCGGGAGGTCGACGAGCCCGCTTCGCTCCTGGACCTGGTCCACGCAGCCAAGCGCGGTCACGAACTCGGAAGGATCGGTCTTCCCGGCCGATGAACGGACAGTCCGGTCGAGCGAGAAGAATGCGAGATTGAAATAACCCGCTTCCGCGGCGGCGCCGCACCCATTGATCGATTCGGACGCGAACGTCGAACCGGTGGCGAGCATCGCGAGCGCGAGACTAAGGATTAAATTTCGATTCATCATAGGAAAATCTCCACGCCGAGGGCGACTTGGTGGGAATAGTTCGTCCGTTCGCCGGCGTTCGGCCGGGAAACGAGCACGCGCTCCGGAATTGTCTCTTTATAAACCGCGAGGCGGTAATCGAGACGGAGGGCGAAGGTGTTGCTCAAGTAGAATTCCGGACCGAAGCCGATCGAAGGAGTGAAGTACTTCCCGGATTCGGTGTCGGTGATCCCGGCTCCGAGGAGGACGTGGGCGTCGTAGTGAACGATGCTCGCGCCGGAAAGGCTGATCTTTCCATAGAGCGGGCTCCACGTGACTTCGCCGCCGTAGAAGGCGTTCGGTTTGTTCGTATTCGCGGTCGAAGCGGTACCGGTAATGAGCCCACTCTGGAGCTCGTCGAGGTAACTCGAGTTCGAAACGAGGAACTTCTTATAGATCGCCGAAACCCCGAGGGTCTCGGTGAAGTGGAAGCCGAATCCGGCACTCGCCGACTTCACGCTCAGGAATGGATCCGCCGAAACGGTTCCGAAACTTCCCGCGACCGACAGCCGGTGTTTCTTCGAGTATTGGCGATTCTGGACGACTTCGATGTCGCCGTCCGAAGTCCGGTTCCAATACGCTTCCTTCACATTATCGACTTCGACGTCGCGTGGCGTAGGCGCCTTCTTCGCCGCCGGGGCCGCCTGCGCAGAGGCCGCGCAAACGGTCGCCGCCGTGATTAGAAGACTCCATTTAGGATTCAGGTTGCGGGACATGATGAATTACCTCGTAAGCGATTTGAAATCGAATGGGAACTGAACCGCGACGGCCTTGCTGCCCTTCGGTTTCGGGAACTTCCAACCCCGAAGGTGAGCGATGATGCAATCGTGGAGGCGGCGATCGCCGATGGTGGAGCTGCTGCCCACGCCGGCCGATTGCACGTTACCCGCGGACCCGACGGCGAACTTCGTCATCAGCCGTCCGCCGATCGAGGCGTCCCGAAGCGTCGCCGACTCGTAACAGTAGCGGACTTCGTTCATATGCGAGTTCATCACGCGCGCCACCTGGTCGGAGGTCAGACCTTCGTCGACTTCCGAAGCGCCGGTGTCCATCGACACGAAAGAACGGCCCTGACCGGAAACCTTGGAATTCGACCCCCGGCCGTAACCGGCGCCGCGGGAACCCGGACCGCCGTCGCCGTCGCCACCACCCCCGCCGCCGAAACCGGAGACGGAAGCGCTGCGCGTTTCGACGCCGCCGGACCCGCCGAGGTCACCCCGGCCCGAACCGCCCGCGGAACCGAGACGATGAGCGTCGCCGGAATCGTTGGCCGCGACCGCCGAACCCCCCGCCGCGAGACCTTTTGCGGTCTTCTGGAAAGAGGAGGAAGAGAACGTCTTGAAGAGTTCCGAATGAGGCACCGGAGCCGGACGAGCCGCCACGGTCGCGACCTTCTTCAAACCACTCTTGTTCGCGGCATGGGCCACGGACGTCGAGTGGGACTTCTTCGGCGTCACGCTCGCCATCCGCTTGGCGGAGTGATGAGGCGCCGCCTTGGCGACCGCTTTCGGAGCCGAATGATGAACCGCCGCCTTATGAGAAGCGACGTGCTGGGGCTTGCCGGCCGGAGAAACCTTCTTCGACTGAGCCAGGGCGCCCTTTTTACCGGCGTTATGTTTACTCCCCGACTTGCCGATCGAGAAATCGCGCGCGTTCGGGTCGCCCTTCGGAGCCGCCGTGGCGATTCCGTGGTTCTTCTTCTTGAGCAGGATCTTGATCGTTTCCACCTTCGCCACCGGCGGTGGCGAAGGGATCAGAAACGCAATGAGGCCGAGGAGCAAGCTCGCGGCAAGCGCGCCGATGAGGGTGCGCTTGAACAAGCCCGCTTCCGGGTCCGTCGCGATCGGAGCGGCTAGGAAAGCCGGATCCGAGTTTTTCGCGAAAGACGCCAGCCGCCACTCGGAACCTCCGTGGCGGAGAGTGACCCCCGAGATGTCCGCGAACTTCACCAGCCGAGTATCCCCCTTGGCTAGTTTCAGTTCCGTCTTCCCGCCGGTGACGATGACGCCGTCGGCGTAAGACTGGATCTCGATCGTCGCGTCCGGCGTATAAACGCCGTCCGCACTACCCTTCAGTTTGAAAACTTTTTGACCGGAATTCTTCCCGTAGTACACGGAACCGAGCGCGACGGATTCGACCGCCCAGGCGCCGATGCAGTGAAAGATCTTCAGGCCGGTGCCGGCCGTCGGAGCCTGGTTAAACGCCGCCGCGAGCTTCGCGACGGGACGAATCTCGAGCCGGATCGAACCGGCGTCCTTCGCGTTTCCGCCGACGAGCTTCACCGACGCGGAACCCTTGGCGATGTCCTCGTCCTTGATGAAATGCTCGGTCTCGGTCCAGAGCGCCGCGATCTTCACGCCGCCTTCGACCTGAACCATCTGCCAGCGCATCGGGTGCCCGACGATCATCGGATGCTTCGAGTTCCAGACGTTCGTGGCTTCGTGGGAGCCCGCGACGACTTTTACGAGATAGGTGAAAACTTGCATAGTTTCGATTTTCTTCTTAGGGGCGCTCATTGGCGGTACCTCATTTCGGTTTCGGAATCCGCGGCGCGAGGTGCGAAGTTCGCGGGCAGACTATAGAGGCGTTTCGCCCCTTTGGCTCCCTCGTCGCCGATGGACAAGGAGTCGTACTTACCGGCGCGAAGCGATTCGACGCTCCGGCCATCAAATTTCAGGGAAGTCTTCCGCTTCAGGGCGTCGCCGCCGTAAGTGACGGTCTTCTTCCCGTGTTTATGGGACTTCTTCGCCGTCTCGGAGGCGTGGGCGCCGTCGAGAAGCGCGCCGACGAGCAGCGAAAGAACCAGCGTGACTAAAAGTTTACCCAGATACCTCATCGGACTACCCTCTTCCCTTCGCGGACCGGAGGGACTCTCGGCAAGCTTCTTTAAGCGAAGAAGAGCCGCCAGTGTCCCGGCACGCATCGACAAAAACCGTTTTCGCCTCGGAGGCCGCGCCGGCGTTTGCGAGCGAGATCGCCCGCGCCGCTTTCGACCAGCCCGTCGGCACGTTCTTCATGTCGGCGACTTCGTTTGACAGGAAAGCCACCCGGCTCCAGTTCCCCGCGCGAATCGCCTTGGCCCATTCCGACCGAAGTTCGGCGTGAGCCGCTCCGCTGAGAATCGGCTTGTCCCAGAGGCCGACAACCGCGTCGACGTCGAGCCCCTGACGTTCCTTCATCGCGAACGCCATCGAGGTATCGCGGATCTTCCGGGACTTGAGCACGAACGGCTGGACGAAGCCGGCGATCAGGCGGTTTTGCTCCGCCGTCATCGTGGCGGTCGCCACTTTATTCGGGCCCTTCGGAGTCGGAATCGAACGCATGTCCGAGATCAGATCCGAGTAAGCGAGGTAAAGCGTGTTTTGGGAGGCGGCGCGGACGGCGCCGAC
>JAYVXM010000227.1:0-1923 GCA_043785205.1 Bdellovibrionales bacterium | reverse complement strand
GAGCGGCGGGCGGGGCGGATTTTCGAGGGCCGCGAGAAACTTCGTCATGTCCGCGGCCGAAGTTTCGAGGCCACCCACCGCGGCCGCGAACGAGTCGTAGTCGCGAAGCGGAAGCGGGTCGCCGTCGAGCGCGAAACCGGGCGCGGCCTTCGCGACCGATCTCCCATGCTTGCGGGTTTTCCGGGCGACGCCGCTCTCCCGCATGCCGAGCGGATCGAGAACCTTACGCCGGAGGAGATCCGGATAGGGGCGGTGGTAGGCGTTCTCGAGGACGAGGCCGAGGGTGAGATACCCCCAGTTCGAATAGACGTGCTTCCGCTCGGATTCGCCCGGGGGGATCGGCGAGCGGATCTGCTTCGCGAGCGCGGCGATCACCTCCGCGCGATCAAGGCCGTGGCGCGGATTCGCGCGGACGGGAATCGTGATTCCGACGGGCTCGCGCGGGAGCCCGGAGCGGTGAAGCGCGAGCTCCGCGACGGTGATTTCCCCGACGTCCGTTCCCTTCAGTTCCGGTAGGAGGGCGGCGAGCGTCTGATCGCGCCGAAGCTTTCCTTCGAGCTCGGCGAGATGGATCAGGATCCCGGTGAACGTCTTCGTGATCGAACCGATCTCGAGAAGATCCCGCTCCGTCAGTTTCGTCACCGGCTCGATCGTCCGGTTCCCCACCGCCGTCGCGAGCGAAGTTCCGTTCTCGCGGATCGCCGCCACGTAACCGAATCCAAGCCCGATTTTCAATCGCTCGCCCGCGCCGAGAGCCCACCGATCCGCGATCGACGTCGCGCCGGCCGCGCGCGCGAGGAAGGCCTCGTTCTCGGCGTTCGGAACGGGCTTAGGCGGCGGAGTCGCGCAGGCCGAAAGGAGCATGAAGAGAAACGGGAGCGCGAGACGCCGCCGGCGAAAGATCACGGCGCGACTCCCGCCGACCGAAGCGCCCGGTCGTGTCGGCCGCAGGATTCACACCGGCCGCAGGGTTCCGCGCCCGCGTGGTAGCAGCTCCAGACGAGCGCGTGCGGAAACGGACGCGCGAGTTTCTTGAGCGCTTCGCAAATCTCCGCCTTGTCGAGCGCGGTCGTGTAGCAATGGACCTCCACGCCGGTCATCGTCGAGAACGCGAACGCGCGGGTCGTTTGATCGAGGAAGGCTTGAGAATTATCCGGGAAAGTCGTGGCCTCTTCGCGATTGAAACCCACGACCACTCGCCGCGCGCGGAAACGCTCGGCGTAGGCGGCGGCAAGGTTCAGGAGCACCCCGTTCCGATTGGGGACCCAGACCGACTTCGCGGTCTCCTGAATCTTCGAAAGGGTGTCGAGCTCGTTCGTGTGAAGTTCGGGGATATCCCGGGAGCGATCGGTCAGGCTGCTTCCTCCGAGCTCGCCGAGCCACGGGATCGAAACGCGTTCGACTTTCACGCCGAAATATTCGGCGATCGCCCGCGACGCTCGCCATTCGGGAACCGCCGCGCGCTGACCGTAATCGACGTGGAGCGCGAGGACGACCGTATCGCGTTCGGCCGCGAACGCGAGGTTCGCCGCGGAATCGAGGCCGCCGCTTAAGAGAACGACGCTAAGGCTTTTCCCGTTCGCCGATTTAGGCGGGATCGCCGCGTTTCGCGGCAGTTCTGATTTCGACATCCGGTTTCGTTTTTAGCGCGGTCGACCGCCGGGGGATAGTCGATTGTTCGCGGAGGGCCTGGGAACCGTAGCGACGCCAATCCCCCACTCCGCGCATGATTTCCTGATAGTATCGTAGGGTTTTGTCGGGCCGGAACGTCGGTTCCCGGCGAAGCACGTCGAGACGGTGGGGGCCAAGATTATAGGCGGCGAGCGGGTAATAGGCTGATTGGCCGGAATACCGTTCCCGAAGGTCGCGAAGGTAGGCGGTTCCGAGGGTGAGGTTTAAGAACGGATCCTGAAGCGCCCGACG
>JAYVXM010000226.1:0-6522 GCA_043785205.1 Bdellovibrionales bacterium | reverse complement strand
AGGCGAGACCGAACGAAGAGGAACTCCGATTCATAATGTCTTCCTATTCAAGCTGGGAAATTTCGGGGACGAGTAATTCGTCATTCGCGGAGACGGGCGCGTCCTCGGGAGCCGGATCCTGGACGACGTCCGTCGCGTCGCCGGTCACGACGAGCGGCGCCTTTTCCCACTCCGCCTTCATGAACTCGAGGAGGGCCGAGTTCTGCTGGAGCTCCTGGAAGAACTGTCTTTCCTCCGGAGTCCACGGCGTCGTGATCGGATATTTAATCTTTAGCGTGAAAACTTCGGACAAGGATTTCAACATATCCGCCAGACCGCGACGCATACGTCCGAGCCCGATTTTTTCGAGCGGTACCGGGATTTTATTCCCGGCGGCGTCGACGCCGTCGGGATGCCCCAAGGCCTTCAGTTCCCGTTGACGTTTCGCCTTGTCGATTCCGGTCACTTTCTTAAACAGGCTGACCGGCAAGGTCGCGGCGCCGTAAACCGTTTCGGCCGCGCCGGCCGCGAAATTCACCGCGCCGTAGATTGGTGAGAGAAGCATCTTCCGCCAAGGGCTCGAGCCGTCGTCGTAGAGAAGCGTCCACGTCCCCGGGAAAGCGTGGCGCAGCGTTTTCGACAGCGGTACGAATCCTTCGAAAAGGCGACTCTGGCCCGCCTGTTTCATGCGGAGGATCCGGAGAAGCCGCTGGGATGGATAAACGATGATTTTCCGGAGGTTTCGCTTCGTGACCGAGCGGTAGAGCGCGCCGGGAGTCAGCAGCTCCTTATGGTGGCGCGCGAGGAATGCCGGATTCACGATCGCGAGGTCGTCTTTTACCAGCGTGGTGCAATTCGCGGAGAAGATCTTGTATTCCGGTAAAGGTTCGTGGGCCTTGATCTTCCGGCTCTGTTCCTGATAGCGGGTCGCGTTCGCGACCAGCAATTTATATTCGGTTTCGCCGTCGAGATCGTACCACGCTTCGTAGATCGAGCGCGAAATCCGCATCTGCTCGAGGGTGTAGTAGTTCGCCGGATTATACGTGATGGTCACGTAAAGGCTCTTGAGGATCTTCGCCTTTTCTTCAGCGGAATAATCCTGGAGGGAAATCCCGTATTCTTTTTCAAAATCCTCGTTCAAGGACATCATGAGCGGATCGGGCTCGGCATATTCGTAGACGGCGTCGAAGAGCTGCTGGTCGCGGCAGTAAACGAAACGTTCGGCGACGTGACCGAGCATCGACTGACCGTTACTCGGTCCCATGTAGACGAACGCAGCACCGAGCATCTTGATCGCGTGGCCGGAAAGCGTGACCGCGTCCGGTTTGTACGGAAGCGTGCAGGTCGCCAGGGTTTCGACGCCGACGTTTTTCAGGGAGCCGAGGTCGTAGACTTGTTTCCCTTTCCCCGGGATTTCCGCGGGAATTTCGATCGCGGAGGCGGGAGCGCGCGAGGTGGGAGCGCGCGGAGCGAAAATGCCGGAACCCGAGAGCGACACAAGCGCGGCGACTGTCAAAATTTTCGACACCTGCATCATCGTTCTTCTCCGTACGCGACCCCGCGCGGGACGCGCCGGGTACCCTCCTACAGAGCAAGACGGGTGCCCGAAAAGGGAAAGGGACCCCGACCGTCGGCCGGAGTCCCTATTCGTGAGAGGAAGATTCGACTTACTTGACGTCGGTCGCGCCGGACTTGTCGGCGGCCGCTTGCGCGGCGATGGCTTTCTTCAGCTCAGTTTCGTCGTGGAGCTGTTGGGCGCCCGAAATCGAGGAAGCGCTCGCCGAGGCGAGGAGGCCGATTCCGACGACTTGGCCGGCGGTATTGTTGCCGGAGTTCGCGAGAACGTCCGCGCCGACCACGCCGACTTCGAAACCGCCGAGGATCTTGCCCCAGCCGCTGTCCCAGTTGATCGCCCATTCTTCGGTCCGGTACGTTTCGACTTCGTACGTGGAGCCGTAATACCAGCCGTTCCGGTAGTAATCCCGGCGTTCGACGGTTTGATTGTAGACGTAGTATTCGATGAACGGCGAAGTGTCGTCTTGCGCGCTGAAAACGCGGACGCGCGAGTGGCCGTCGCCGACGATATCTTCTTCGACGTAGACGTTATCGGTCGGTTCCATGTCGTAGCAGGTGCGGGAATACCATTCGCCGTTGTAGTGGCGGGTACATTGCTCGTGGCGCTCTTCGTAGCCGTACTGGCTATGAAATCCGCCGTCGAAGTCGCGATACGACGACTTGTAACGATGGCGTTCATGATCGCCGGCATGGGCGATCGGAGCGAGAGCGGTAAGGCCGGTGACGGCGATCAAAAGAAGGACAAGGGGGGAACGTGTCATGGGGGTCTCCGTTGGGTAGGGTTTGGGCGAGCACCTTTTCCCATAATTGACTCGATGCGTCAATTCCATAATTCAGCGTCCCCCCTTTCCGGGGAGCGGGTGTTTATAGGGGGTACGCGCCGGTGGAATCGCGTCGCGTGTGCCAGTAGGCCCAGAGCACGAACCCCGCTTGGAGCCAAAGCCGCCAGTAGAGGACGATCGGCGCGACTCCGTACGCGGCCCCGCGGGTCTCGACGGAGCGCTGGTACATATAGAGATTCGCCGGGAAAACCGCGATGAGAAGCGCGACGATCCCCCACGCCGCCCGTCGGCGGGTTCGCGGAAAAAGAACCGCGATCCCGAGGACGAATTCGGCGGCACCGCTCAAAAGAACGAGCGCAAGCGGCGCCGGTAGGGCCGGCGGCATGATCCGGAGGTAGTTCTCCGGCTTCACGAAATGCAGAATGCCGGCGACGGTATAGAAAGCCGCCAAGATGCCGAGCGAAGCGCGCTTGAGCCGGGTCATCCGCCGCGAATTTCGCTGATCGAAAGGAGCCGCAGGAACTCGACGCCGGTCGCTTTGAGCGCTGCTTCGCCGCCCTCTTCCCGATCGACGACGGTCAGCACCGCGACGGGATCGTACCCTTCGGCACGGAGTCGCTCGATCGCCAGAATGCTCGAACCTCCCGTCGTGACGACGTCCTCAAGCACGATCAATTTCGCCTTCGGCGGAAAGTTCTCGCGTCCTTCGACGTATCGTCCTGTCCCGTGATCTTTCGCGTCTTTTCGCACGATGTACGCCGGCCAGTCGACCCCCTGGGCGAACGCCGCGAGGCTAACCGCGGTCGCGATCGGATCGGCGCCGAGGGTCAGCCCCCCCACCCCGCGAATCGTGCTCGCGCCGTCGGCCGGACCGGCACTTTTAAAACGCATCTCGGCGAATCGCCGGAGGGTGTAAAAACTCAGCCGGCCGATCAGAAACGCGCCGGCCCCCGAAAGTGTCGTCGCCTTCATGTCGATATAGAATCGGCTCTTCTTCCCGGAAGCGAGCGTGAAGTCCCCTTCCCGGTAACTCCGCTCGCGGATCAGGCGAAGCAACGAAGCGGATTCAGAAACGAAATCTACCGGAGCGTCGAAGCGGACCATCGTCATAGGTAAGGTCTATCAAGAGCGCGCACGATCGAGCAAGGCGTAGCCCGTCATCCGAACCATTTCGAGACGTTTCCGTTTCGGGAAAAACCGAAAGAGCAGGCGCAAAGGCCAGGACGCCGGCGGCGGCCGACCGAGCCGAACGCCCTCATCGAAGAGGTACTTCATTTCGCGGAGCGCCCAACCCGACTCCCGGAAGAACTTCTCCCAGTTCTCGGGAAAAAATCGGAAAGGCGCGTTCTTTCCGAGCTGCTTCTTCATTCCGCCGCGCACGTAGTGGATCATGAAATTCGAGGAAAAATAATCCGTGATCCAGTAGCGAAAGTTTCGTTGAGCGAAGAGATCGGTCGCGAGTTCCTCGACGTGTTCGTTCGAGAGGTACGGCACGACCCCTTCGGTCAGAACGAGCACCTGACGCGACTTTCCCGCGATGCTCGCGAAGAGCCGTTCGCGCGCTTCGGCGTCCGCGAGGTCGAGCGCGATTCGCTCGAGGTCGCATTTCGGCGGCTCGCCGCCGAGGCGGAGCGTCTTGTAGGAAATCACATCCGGGAAGTCGACTTCGATCCAACGTAGATTTTCGGGGAGATCGAGTCGGTAGGGCCGAGTATCGAGGCCGGCCCCCAAATTTAAAACCGTATCCACACCGCTCGCGATCGCTTCGCGGATGAATTCGTCGATGACCACCGTCCGGATGCTCACCGCCCAGGCCATTGCGGCGGAATTCCCCATTTTCTTCGCGATCGTCTGCCCGCGGTCGTCCGCGAGCACCGACGCGAGCGGATCGCGAAAGAGCGCGTCCTTCCGTAGGGTTTCCCGCGCGCGATAAGCCGCGATCCAGAACGAGGTGTCCGAAACGTGCTGAATCGGTCCCGACGACGGACTCATACGCCCGCCAAAACTCCCGAAAGATTTTCGAAAAACGCCTCTTTCCCGATTTCGTTCATCGGTTCGTGCCGAAAATCGGGATACTCGAAGATCCGCTTTCCGGGGATATCGAGTCGGCCATAAAAATTTCGGGTCACCGGAGAATTCACGAGTCGGTCCATCAACGGGAGATGCAGGGTGAGCGGGTAAAGGAATCCGGAGGTTCGCTTTAGCGTGTCGCGCTGGGCGGCGGTCATCGTGGCGTAAAGACGCGGGGTGATTCTCCCATGATTCAGTCGGTCGTTCGAGTAATTTTCGATCACGCGATCATCGCGGCTCAATACGGTCGCGTCCACGTCCGACGAAAGGGAGAGCGTACTCCAGGTCTTCGAAAGGAGGCCTGCGACCGCGCGGAGGGCGAGGGGCGGTTCCTGATGAAGGGCGAGATACGGGGCCGAAACCTGGAACGTTTTTAGGGGGAGTCCTCCGTGAAGAAAACCGAAACGAAGCGCGACGTGCCCGCCGAAAGAATGCCCGAGGAAATGGAGCTCGGCTCCGGGAAACTTAGTCTCCACGTGACGAAGCATGCCCTCGAGATCGTCGGCGAAGGCGTCGAAGCGATCGATATCACCGCGAAGACCTTCGCTGCGGCCGTGACCGCGCTGGTCGTACGCGAAAACCGCGTCGACTCCCGAACGGTAGGCGTCGAGGAAATGGGGAAAATGAAGGTAGCGCCCGGAGTGTTCGCCGAAGCCGTGGAGAATGACGAGCACGCGCTTGGGCGTGACGCCGCGTCTTTGATGATGAAGTGCGAAGAGCTTCGTCGCTCCGTCGGCGGCGACGCGCGTTTCCCACTCCGTGAACCAGGAGTCGGGAATCCCGGGGAAGCCCTGGGGCTGCTTCAGGCCATAGTAGTTACGTTCGAACCCCGCGACCGAATTCATGGGCTACCCCGCGACGATGCGCTCGATTACCTGGCGGGCGGTGGCGGAAAGTTCGTCGAAGCGAAAGCTGAATCCGCGCCGATCCTCAAGTAGCCGCACGACGACGCCTTCGGCGACGAACGGAACGAACGAGGAATTCGTCGGTTCCGGCGGAGAAACGTTCAGCTTCAAGCGCGCGCCGATTTTCGTCGGCAAGTAATCGGAAAGAACCTGCATCCCGCCGATCGAAATATCGCGTCCGACTCCGACGAGGATCTTTTCGCCCTCGGCGATGATGACCTTCGCAAGAATCGGTTTCCGCGGGGCGACCCGTTTTTGCTCGCCCGTCTTGTCGATCGAGACCGTTTTCTCGAGCGCGGCGGCCTTCGCGACCACAGTTTTGAAATAATTCGCGAAATGCGCGAGGGATCCGATCTTCTCCCAATCGCTCATGCCGTCCTTCCACACGAAGGATTCGGGCGTGATCTTCCCGACGCCGGCGAGGCCCTGAACCTCTTCTTCGGTGAAGGGGCCGTACTGGGATTCGTTGTAGAAGAGAAACCATTCGCGGGTTTGGAGCTTTTTCTCGACCGGCGGCGGGGCCGGAGGCTGGGTCTTCGGTTTCATCGCCGGAGGCGGCGGTACGGCGGCGGCGAACGTCGGGACGTCGGCGATGCGGGCCCACCCCGTCATTCCCTCTTTCCAGATGTAGGAAATCCAGGTCAGCTCGCCGGCAATAACGCGGTCGTATACGTCGTTCGCGCTTAAAGGACCGACCGACTGATCGCCGATCGCGATGAACCACTCCGCCTGCGTCTGACCCCCGAAAGGTGCCCGGTTTTCCATAGGTTACATTCTATTCGCGGAAAACCGAGGGCGCAAACGGTCAGATCGTGGCGGTGCATTTCGATCCCCGTGGTGATCCCACGGCCCCGGTCGTGCGCCCCAACTCGCATATAGGAGTGCCCACGTCTCCCTAAGCTGGTCTAAGCCTTGCTCTTCTCTAGTTCGAAACGTGGATCGGTTCGTAGAAAGGACAAACTGATCCCTTCTGTGTTGCGCCCAAGAGTCAGCCCCCGAGCGTTGGTGAGAGTGCTCGCGACTTTGGATTCGATCGGAAGGACGGCCCCCGGAGAGGGGCCAACTGGAGCAAGCCATGAAATCGAAGCTATATCCCATCGGAGTCGCCCTCGTTTTGCTCGCCACCATCATGGTGGCCGGCATTCTGATGGTACCCAAATTAGGAAGTTCTGAACTTTGGTGTCTTTGCCCGGAGAAGTCGCTTCTCTCCG
>JAYVXM010000225.1:0-1924 GCA_043785205.1 Bdellovibrionales bacterium | reverse complement strand
ACGGAAGAGCGCCTGGAGAATTCGAAACGCATCTTCGATCGAGTAGAGGACGTTCGCGTCGTTCCACCAGATCGCGTCGAGTGATTCGGGCTCGAGGCCGAGTAAGCGAAGGTCTTTCCGGGAGTCGACTAGATCGTAACCGAGGCGCGCGAGCGGTCCGCGCGCTTCATCCGAGGTGAGAAGAACTTTTCCACCCGTGGGGACGAGATAGGCGAAAAGCGAATGAGGATCCTTGAATCCCGTGGGACTGAGATCGTTCGGCGACATGGTGCATGCGATTGGACTCGTTTCGTGTCCGCGAGTCAAGAAATGGGAAAAGCCGCGATCTCCGAACTACGGAAGGTCGCGGCTTTTCGCTATGGGCACGCCAGTCGTAAAGAGGGGAGCGGGAAGAGATCCTAGTCGAGGAGGGCTCTCTAAGCTCTCTTCGCGCCCTCTGGCTGCGGTCTAGGTCCAGAACCGCAGCGTTTTATTTTATGGATCATCACGGGCCCGACACGTTTCCTTAGCGTGTTTCAGTCGAGGTAAGATTTGCGTTTTCAGCTTGAGCATCGTGCACCTCCGTCCGATGGATTGAGGGGATGTAGCGTTTTTGATTTCTCTCATTCGCTACAGATTCAGAATAGCGCGCCGACCTGAAGGGCCCGTGAAATTGGCCTTAAGATCGGCTTAGATAAACGCACTCGCGTTAGTCGGAATAGAATCGTCGGGTCGTTGACGGCAGATTTAAAATCAAGGGATGCACCCTTTCGACCGATCGGGAAGAGTGAGACTTTGTATTCAGGTTCTCCTCTTTTGCGGACTGATTTTAATGGCGATTCCGATCGCCGCCCAAGCCCGCGGGCACCCAATCTCGATTTCGCCCGGTGAATTTTCGCGCCTCCTCTCCCTGAAGGTCTCCGAAATCCCCGACCTCGTCGAACTCTGGAAAATCTCCGAAAAGGCGAAAATCAGCGTTTCACTCTCGGGCGGCGGAGTTCGGGGGCTTGGATATTGGCTCCGGAATCAGCTCCTGACGAAGTCCGTTGCCGAAATCGAAGCGATGCCGATGCCTAACCTCGATTCTCTTTTCCTTTCCAAGGCGACCGATATCGATTTGGTCGTGGATACGCGCCTCTCCGAAAAGGAATATCGGATGGCCCTCGGTAAATTCGGAGAATGGGATATCACCCGCCGGTTCGCTTTCGACGCCCTTTCCGGGATTGGCGGGCCGACACTTGAAAAAGTGCTCATTTCCCCGAGTGGGGTTCGGGACCCTTTTCACGCGATTTCCGATCTCGTTCAGGGAAGAATCGGAATCCGACTCGTCGATAGCGAAAAGTTTTATGCTTCGCCGCTTGTCCATGAACTCGCTATCACGCGAACTTCCCAACTTCTCCGTTTCGCGCGTTTCCACCAAGAAATGCCCGACCTCGAAATCGAATCCGATACTTGGAACGAGATCGAGAAGGTCGCTAAAGAAGACGCCCATCTTCAATCCAATTTCGCACTTCGCGAGATTCGCCGCGATCATCGCCTATTTCGCGAGCTGAAAAAGATATTCTTGAATGCCGATTCTGATTTCGTAAAGGCCGCCTCGCTTCTGAAAGAGGCGGGAATTCTCGATCTGATCGCTGACAATGGCTTTTACTTTCCGTTCGATTCTACTTCGTACGATTGGACCGAAATTCGGGCCGAGTTACAGACTCGCGGGTGGGACGAGCTTTCCCAAGCTCGCGCCCGGCGATTACTTCGAAATCGGGACCTTCCCTCGATGACTTGGATCCGATCGCTTTTTTGTCGGTACCTCATGACCCGCGAAGCGCCCTGGAACCCCGTTCGCTAATCCACTGAACGAGCCCTGGATCCGGCAAGCGATCGACGTGAAGTTCCCCTGAAGTAGAAAACAGGGCTCGGGGATCCGTCCTTTGGCGCCGAACGTTGG
>JAYVXM010000224.1:0-1925 GCA_043785205.1 Bdellovibrionales bacterium | reverse complement strand
ATCCGAGCGAGACTCCGCTCGTCGAGGGATCCGGATTCACCCGGTTCGGCGCGCCGGCGCTCGGGCGGAGCCGATGGATGGATTGGCTCGTCTATTCGGAGAAAAAGAGGGGCGAGGGCGAACGCTTGAGCGGAATTCGCCTCGGTCGGGAAAACTCCGTGCTCGAGGCGCGCGCGTTCACCGCGCCCGATTCGGTTCGCGCCGTCGCCACGACTCCCGACTGGAACGAGGACGGGAGTCTTCTCTACGCAGCGGGAAACGGCGGTGTCTTCAATCTCTATCGCATTCCCGCCGACGAACTGGCGACGCGTACGCCGCGCGCCACGCGAATCACGAACCTTCGGACGGGAGCGATCCAGCCGACGCGCCCCCGGATCGGCGCGCCGCTTTTCGCGATGGTTTACGGATCGGATGGGTGGAACCTCGCGGAAGTCGAACCCGCGCGGTTCGGGCCCGGCGGACCGGGCGTCCGCTCGCTGGAAGAGAAGCTCACGGGCCGTCCGTCCCCGGATTCCGTTGTCGCTCCGGTGCCCGCGACCCCCCGGACGGCGGAAAGTTACTCGGTTCTGCCGGCGCTTTGGCCGAAGTATTGGGCACCGGACGTCCGGAAAGTGACCGACGGCTGGACGCTCGGGGTCCAGACCTCGAGTTACGACGCCTGGGAAAACCACCGCTATCGGCTCTTCGGCGGTCGGGACACGCGCGCGCATTTTCCGATCTGGGATTTGAATTACCAATTCGACGGGTTCTACCCGACGCTCGAACTTTCGGTCCGGCGAGAAAATCGTTATTTCGCGACCTACTCCGAAAGCAATCAAATCGACACGAACGAAGCGCACGTCTACATGCCGGCGGGATGGGACTCCTACGTTCTCCTCGGGTTCACGAATTCGACCTCGCGCCTCTTCGGCGAGAAGGACGCGACCGGCGGATTCGAGCTCGGATGGATTTTCGACCGAATGCGCGTTTACGACAACTCGATCGATTCCTCGGGGGAAAGCGGAGTTCGCGGACGAGCGGAGCTGACGGGCTACCTCGTCGGGAACGAGCGATTCTCGTCCTTCGATTCCCGCCTCGACGTTCGAATTCCGTCCCCGTTCCGACGCCATTTTTTCCGGTTGGGCGCGAATTACGCGGGCGCGAATAACGAGCGGTTGTCCGCGCTTTATTTCCTCGGGGGCGGCGAAGAGACGATCGCGGGCCAGTCGGATTACCTGCTCCGGGGTTATCCTCAGGGAACGATCTTCGGGCGGCGGATCGTGACTTCGAACTTCGAGTACGTTTTTCCGCTCCTGGACGTCTTTCGCGGTTTCGGCACTTTTCCCGCGTACCTCGAGAGTTCACGGATCAAACTTTTTTTCGACGCCGGCTCCGCCGAATACGTCGGAAACGATACCCAGGACTTTCGTCGATGGCCGAACGCCGTCGGCGTGCACGTTCTCAGCGATTTGAACCTTCTTTACCGCGTTCCGGTGACGGTCGCGATCGGCTTCGACTACGGACTCGCGAAGGACCTCGGCGGCGAACGCCGAATCGTCTTCGGCCTTTTCTCGCGTCTCTCGCGCTGATGGCACGCTCTTCGCTTTGCTCCGAAGCGTCGATTCGATTTCCGAGTCGACGAACGCAGGAGTGCAGCATGAAAGACGTCAATAAAATCATCCTCATCGGTCGGCTCGGCGCGGACCCGGTTCTTCGACAAACGAAGACCGGAGCCGTCGTCGTCCATTTTCCGGTCGCGACTTCGCGGCGGGTGAAGTCGACCGAACCGAGCGAGGAGGAACCGAAAGTCGAAGAAACCCAGTGGCACCGGATCGTGGCCTGGGGTCGGCAGGGAGAAGCCTGCGCCCAGTACCTCAAAAAGGGCCAGAAGGTCTACGTCGAGGGTTCGGTGCTGAGCCGGAAGTACGAGGCGAAGGACGGAACGG
>JAYVXM010000223.1:0-1927 GCA_043785205.1 Bdellovibrionales bacterium | reverse complement strand
CGGAGATGACGCCGTTTCCGGATATACCATGAGAAATCTCTTCAAAAACGCGCAACGCGCGGATTTTGTAGGGGCCTTCATCATGAATACGGAGTCGCGCACTTGGTTCAGATACGCTCTTTCTACGACCTTCTCGATGATTTACGTTTTCTCGTTTGGGGTACATTTAAAGTACATCCACGACACCCCGGTTTATTCGGTATCCAAATTGAATGCGCTGAAGCTACGTTCGAGGCGGTACAGCCTTTTCTCTGAGATCAACGTGAAGCTCATGCGGACCGGGTGCACCTACCTCGAAGTTCCCGGGTACATGAACACCCACAACCGCAAGAGTTCGGCCGTCCAATTCAAGAATCTTTTCGAAGTCGTGCGCCGATATCTCGTTCTGCTCCTGGAGGTATACGTGTTCGAGCGAGCGAAGTACTCGATTCCGTCGGTGCGCGTGCTTCCTTCGGATTTTGAAGCCACCACCTCGACCGAAAAAGCGGTTTAACCGCTCGCTCTCCGGTAGGGGCTTAATAAATCAAGTTTCAATTTTAAGCGTGAAGGCTCTACCATTCTCTCGGATGAAGACCGTTTTGAAGATCGCCGTAGTTGCTCTTCTGTTCTACTTTCTCGCGACGAAGGGACTCCTGTCTCTTTCCGCGACGAAAAATGCCTTCGCACGTCCGGAACGAATCCTTTCGGCGCTGGCGATCGTGCTCGCTTCGAACCTTCTGGCCATGGTCCGTTGGCAATGGCTGCTCCGGGCTCAGGGCCTAGGTCTTCGGTGGAGTCGAATCTTCGAGCTCACGTTCATCGGAAACTTCTTCAATATCGCGCTACCCGGATCCGTCAGCGGCGATGTCGTGAAGGCATTTTATGTTTCGAAGGAGAGTCGCGCGGAGACGGGACGGGTCTTCAGTACGATTCTGTTTGATCGGGTGGCGGGCCTGTCGGGCCTGGTTTTCATTTCCGCCAGCGCGTTAGCATTTTCTACCTCCGTGATTCAAGACTCCCCCCTGTTTACCGGCATAAAAGTGACGCTAATCGCCGGCGCGGTCGGTATCTTTTGTTTTTACGGATTTCTTTTTCTGGTCAAAGAATCAAACGACCCCGTTCTTCTTGGGTTACGGAAGATCGAACTTCGTTTTCCGAAGTTCGGGGCTTTCACGCGAGTGTACCTGGGGCTTCGGCATTATCAGGGACACGGTTCGGCTGTCGCCGGCGCGCTTCTCCTCTCGGCGTTCATGCACATCCTAGTCAGTACCGGTGGTATCCTATTCGCCCGCGCCCTCGGCGAAGGGTCCATTCCGGCCAGTTCGGTTTTCGTCGTGGTTCCGCTCGGATTTCTGGTCACGGCCATTCCGATCATGCCGGCCGGAGTCGGTACCGGTCATGCGGCGTTCTCCGCCCTCTTTAAATTGATCGGGTCGGAGCGAGGCGCGGATATCTTCAACCTCTACATCCTGGTTCAGCTAATCAGCAGCGGAATCGGGGGCCTAGTCTACCTGCGCTTTCGCGCGCGCGAGCCCGAAAGTCTAAAACAGGTCATGGCTTCACCCACCGACGCCCGAGTCATCGATACTGAAAAGCGATCGCATGACGTTTAATCCCTCGGCGAGCGTGGGTACCGGACGTGCCGGTTTTCCCAGCGCATGCGAGAATACCTGAAGCGTGATGTCGACGTAGCCGTCGAGCCATCCGAGACTTTTCTCCGGGTTCAACTGTTTACGAGTTTCACTGCCGAAACCGATCGTTACTTCGTCGGCAGTGAGGAAACTCCAATGAGCCGAACCCCGCGTTCCGACCACGTGAAAGGCCAGATCGTCGTTCACCCCGTGTATGATTTTCGAAAGCGAACCGATCGCCCATCGGTCTCCGGCGAACTCCGAGCTCAGCCGAACATGGGTGTCTCGGTGCGGATGTTCGGAACCTTGGTGACCGA
>JAYVXM010000222.1:0-1927 GCA_043785205.1 Bdellovibrionales bacterium | reverse complement strand
CGCGCGCGGAAATCGGGAATGAACTTTTCGAGCCGTTTTCGCGTGAAAGGGTCGAGACGTGCGGGATGACCCATCGGCGTCGCGGTCCTAGTTCGAGAGCGAGGCCCGCGCGAGTTCGAGGGCGCGGGGGACGTCGATCACGTCGACGGACGCGAAGTCGCCGGCGGACTCGCCCCGCCGGTGGGACGCGCTCCGGACGATTTGCATGACGGCTTCGGCCGAGAGGGCAGGGTTAATCGCGAGGATTTGGTTCACCACCCCGCCGACGGACGGCGCCCGGTGGAGATTCGCTTCCAGGACCTTTTGGCGGAGCTCCGCCGGCGTCAGATCTTCGATTCCCATGTCCCCTCTCTTATAGAGAGGAAGGCCGGAGATCAAGCCATTCTCCACGCGCCGCGTAGTTCTTTCTTTATTACACGCTAAACCATGATAAATCCGGGTCCCATGTCGCACGCGTCGCCCCTTTCCCTCAGTTTCTCGGACCTCGGCCTCTCGCCGGATACCCTCACGGTCCTCGCCGAGATCGGGTTTACGGAGGCCTCGCCGATCCAAGCCGAGTCCATTCCGCCGCTCCTTCAGGGTCGCGATCTGATCGGGCAGTCGAAAACCGGCAGCGGAAAGACCGCCGCGTTCGGGCTGCCGATCCTCGAGCGCCTCGACTTTCGGGGCCGCCGGCGCCTCCAGGCCCTCATCCTCTGCCCGACCCGCGAACTCTGCACCCAGGTCGCCCGCGAAATCCGGAAACTCGGCCGGCGCCACGCCGGTCTCCAAGTTCTCGTCCTCTCGGGCGGAACGCCGCTTTATCCCCAACTCGCCGCCCTCGAAAAAGGCATTCACGTCGTCGTTGGGACGCCCGGCCGCGTCCTCGACCACCTCGTCCGCCGGAGCCTCGACCTCTCGTCGGTGACGACGCTCGTCCTCGACGAAGCGGACCGGATGCTCGACATGGGCTTCGAGGAGGACATGGACGCGATCCTTCGCGAGACGCCGACCGCGCGCCAGACCGTGCTTTTCTCGGCGACGTTCCCCGCCGCGATCGAGTCGATTTCGCGTCATTATCAGCGCATGCCCGTCCGGGTGACGATCGCGGAGGACGAGTCCGCCGCGCCCGCGATTCGCCAGGTTTATTACGAAGTCGAAATGACGGAGAAGTCCCGCGCGCTCCTCGCCTCGCTGGCGGCGGTGAAACCGGAGTCGGCGATCGTGTTTTGCAATCTGAAGGCCACCGTCGCCGAAGTCGCGCGGACGCTGAAAGCGGCCGGTATCGACGCCGCCGCGATCCACGGCGACCTCGAACAGAGCGACCGCGATCGCGTAATGGCGAAGTTCCGGAACCGAAGTACGCGGATCCTCATCGCGACCGACGTCGCCGCGCGCGGGATCGACGTCGAGAACCTCGATGTCGTCTACAACTACGACCTCCCGTCGACGCCGGAAGTCTACGTCCACCGGATCGGCCGCACGGGCCGCGCCGGAAAGAACGGGCTCACGATCGCGTTCGTGACCTCCGCCCAGTCGAACCGGCTCCAAAACATCGAAGATCACACCGGTACCGCGATCGAACGTGAAGAAACGCCACGGTTCGACGCCTCCCCGAGCGCCACCGAGCGCGCGCCCGAGATCAGCGCGCGGATGGAAACCCTCTACATCTCCGCTGGCCGCAAGGACAAGATGCGTCCGGGCGATATCCTCGGCGCCCTCACCGGCGAAGCCGGAGGCCTGAACGCCGCCGACATCGGGAAGATCGAGATCCACGACCGTTTCTCCTACGTCGCCGTCACGAAAGCGATCGCGCCCCAAGCGATGCGAAGCCTGACCGAGGGCCGCGTGAAGGGCCGCAAGGTCCGGGTCGAATTCGTTCGCTGACTGCCTTTAGGCTGAGACTTAAAACCGGAAACTCCGGCCCGAGTGAAAACTTGCGGTACAC